>NZ_CP069349.1:2435000-2651593 GCF_021497505.1 Turicibacter sp. TJ11
TAAAGAATGTGAATCTTTCAATTCCGATGGGAATTATGAATGTAGTAACGGGTGTTTCTGGTTCAGGAAAATCGACATTAATTAATGATATTTTGTATCGATCGATTGCCTCAAAGCTTTATCGAACTAAAGATAAACCAGGTAAACATAAAGAATTAAAAGGGATTGAATATATTGAAAAAATTATTGATATTGATCAATCCCCAATTGGACGTACTCCACGGTCAAATCCTGCGACTTATACAGGAGTATTTGATGACATTCGTGATTTATTTGCATCAACTAATGAAGCAAAAGTACGTGGATATCAAAAAGGACGCTTCTCGTTTAATGTAAAAGGTGGACGTTGTGAAGCTTGTCGAGGAGACGGATTATTAAAGATTGAAATGCACTTCTTACCAGATGTTTTCGTTCCATGTGAAGTTTGTCATGGGAAACGTTATAATCGTGAAACGCTAACGGTGACTTATCGCGGGAAAAATATTGCTGATGTTTTAGAAATGACAATAGAAGATGCTCATGTATTTTTTGAAAATCATCCTAAAATTTCGCGTAAGTTAAAAACATTGTGTGATGTTGGATTAGGCTATCTAAAACTTGGACAACCGGCATCTACTTTATCGGGAGGAGAAGCACAGCGTGTTAAATTAGCATCAGAGCTTCACCGCCGTATTACAGATAAAACAGTTTATATTTTAGATGAACCGACAACTGGACTTCATATTGATGATGTGAAACGATTATTAAAGGTATTAAATCGCATGGTTGAAGAAGGTGCGACGATTATTATCATCGAACATAATTTAGATGTCATTAAAATGGCTGACTATATTATTGACTTAGGTCCAGAAGGTGGGACACGAGGTGGAACGATTATTGCTAAAGGGACACCAGAAGAAGTTGCTAATGTAGAGGGATCATATACAGGGAAATATTTAAAGAAAATTTTAGATCGTGATCAAAAAAGACAATCTTAAAAAGCTCTGTTAACTCAGAGCTTTTTTCAAATTTTTATTCCACTTTTGGATATATTAGATAAAAAATAAATTATCTGGTTTGGCTCATCACTAACAATGGTAGGTGACAAATCCTGATTTACAATTTTTGTAATTACACTCTTGATAGATTCTATTTTCGTAGATCGTTCTATTCCGCAAGAAATAACACCTTCTCTGAAGTGTTTTTATTTTATTATTTCGCCCTTCAACTGCTGCATTCGTGTATCGACAGTGGTGATAGTTAGATATTTCTTGAGTCCAATTTTTAAAGGGTTTTAAACCTTCGTTTAACTCTGGGATATTTAGACTTTCTCCTTTTTCAATCCACTTATTAAGTCTTCGATACGAGTTTGAGGAATCACTTAATTCATACCAATCGATTAACTGTTCCTTTATCTGATAAACATCAGCAAGTTCATTTGAAAAGCTTAAAAGCTTTCGTAACTTGGTTTGGTCTTTTTCCTTTAACTCATCCCATCGTTGATTCAGAAGATTTTTATGTCGCTTCAAATACTTGACACTATCTGGAGCTAATGTCTGACTGATTCTTCTTCTAACCGCTTGTAGAGCCTCGGTTATGTATCGATTAACATGAAAACGATCAGCGATACGCAAGGCATTAGGAAAGACTTTAGCACAAAATTTATGATAGCTTCGAGATAAATCCATCACAACGGCTTTCGGGTTCAATCGTGTTAAATAGATCATTAAATCTTTATTTTCAATCAGGTCAGTATAGGTTCTCCCTTTGATGATCATTAACAAATTTTCATGCTTAAGATCATGAATACCAGTATTATAGCTATGTCCCTTTCTAATCGCAAAGTCATCCATTCCTAAGACCAGATGGTTACATTCTTCAGCCGTTTGAATGACTGTTTCTTGAAGTTTCGGAACTTGTTCATTGAGATGTTTTTTTACGATACGTTCGCAAGTTGAATAGGGAAGATTAAATAATTTGGCTACCTGTTGAACCGTAGATCCTGACAGTGAATGAGCAACTTTTTGTTGAAAAGCAATCGTATAGCGACTTCGCTGGTCAATAAAAGCATATTGATAAGTGAAATAAAAATCGCAAGCTTTACACCATAAACGTTGCATAGGGAGCATGAGATAGGTTTCATATTGAAAACAATCTAAATGTCTAACTGTTCGATAGTTTTGACGCGTGCCAATCGAAATGACATGACGATTTGTTTGGCAACAAGGACACGCTTGATGAATGTCTAATGGAGTCGCAGTTAAAAAAAGAGATTGATTCTCTGAAATAGAAAAGTTAGTGATTGTAATGTCTTGTAAGTTAATTAAATAATTGATATCATGTAAGTACATCTAAAATCTCCGTATTTTTTGTTTGGTGGTACTTACAAGAATACTAGATTTTAGATGTTTTTTTTATTGGTTTTATATGGAATATATTAGATTGAAATTAGTCAAATACCATTAATGGTGAAGACCCTCTGGTTTAGACAAAAAAATCTATCAAAAATAAAGAAAATAGCGAAAAACGAACGAAATGTGTTTTTTAAGTTCATGAATGTGTCCTATCTATGTAAAAAGTGTATTAAACTTGGATTTAAACAGGCTATTCGGTTGACCTTCATTTTGTTGACGTGCTATGATAGGCACGTCGTAAGCTCACTCTAGAAAGATTACTTGCTTGTTTATCGGACGTAAAGAAGGAGGTGAACTGTTGCTAAAAAGCTCACCCCCATATCCAAAATGGACGGTAGTTATTTTAGGCAACAGGCGCATGAGATGAAACGAGATCTAATTGCATTTATTATGTCATTATGCGTAATTGTAGTTGGAATCTACGCTGTCATGCAATCCAACTTGAAGGAAGTAAACATCAATGATAATGGAGAGCTGAATACATTCACCACGTATCAACAAACGGTGGATGGCTTGCTTAAAGAGCAAGGAATAAGAGTTGGAAATTTCGATGATATGAATGTAAGTTTTGATGATCAAGTCTATGATGGCATGGACATTGAAATTAGTCGTGCTCAGTCAGTCGTTATTAACGATGGCGGAATCAAAACTTTAGTCATGACAACAGAATCAACAGTAAATGATGTATTAAAAGAGCGTAGCATTGAGCTAGGTTCAAATGATGAAATTTCAGTTGCCCAAACGGCCTCAGTTGAAGGTGATATGGAAATTGAAATTACACGTGTAGAAAAGGCATACGAATCAGTGTTTGAGGAAATAGAATTAAATACTGAGTATGTTTACACAGACGACATTCCACAAGGGGAACAAGAAGTAAGGAATGAAGGTTCGCCAAAAGTAGTCGAACACGTCATCGAGAAGGTTTATAAGAATGGAACACAAGTCGAAGAAACTGAAGTGAAGACGAATGTAGTTGACGAAGGTCAAACTAAAACGATTGCAATTGGAACGGGTCCAATTACATCTTTCGTTGCTAATATGACTGCATATGATACAAACTGTGCAGGATGTGGAACACGAGTGGCGTGTAAACCATACCCAGATATTAGCTCAACCATTTACTATAATGATAGTACATATGGTTCAGTTCGCATTGTTGCCGCAGGAAAAGAGTATCCTTGTGGGACAATTGTAGATATTGATGGTATAGGAAAAGCGATTGTCTTAGATCGCGGAAGTGCTATTACCGGAAATGATTTAGATTTACTGGTCAACACAAATCCATGGGATTTTGGCCGCAGATACAAACAAACTAAAGTCCTCAGATTGGGCTGGTAATCTTTCATTTACAAAGCGTAGTTATCGCTAAAATTTTATATGCTTATAAAGGGATGGACAGTTAGTGAAAGTTCTTACGACAATCAATAATTAATCTCATTAGCTGAAGCTATAAATGATAATTGCGTGTTTTGTAAATACAAAAAAAGTTCGTTGACTTTAACAAAAGATGTTAAAAGTTGACGGACTTTTTTTTGTACATAAAACTATGTCGTGTTGTAGCTTTTTAATTCTATAGATAAGGAATGTAATTTACAACAATTACTAAAACTATTGTGCTAAAATTGACTTATGATACAATAGAATTGACTAATTTGAGGAGGCATATAGTGTGAGTCATAAGGATGTAAAATCAAATCATGAAATCATAGATGAAGAAGATGTGATTGAAAATCTTACAGATGGAAATGATAAAAAAAGAGGTAGTCAAGTGCAAGATGAAGAGAACTCTTTTCAACAGCGACAGATTATTTACACGAAACAAATAGGCTGCTTGGATTTTAGATCAATGGTTATTAACTTAGGCATCTATACGCTTGTTTTAATGGTGACTAGCGGTTTGTTTGAAGGTGTTTATATTTCAAGTTTTTTTAACGCAGTCAATACCGCTTTAGTAATGTTAGTTCTAAATATTCTTTTAAAACCGATTTTAATCGTCATTACTTTACCGTTAACGATTATGACGTTTGGATTATTCTACGTTGTTGTGAATGGTTTTTTATTGTGGATGACAGACTATTTAATGGGACCATCATTTGAAATTAATTCATTTGGATTAGCTATCTTAGCTTCAGTTTTTATCTCATTATTACGTATGGCAATTAATCATTATATTTTAAAAGAAGATTCGTTAAAAATTAATATGTAGGTACGTATTATTCATTCACTTCTCTCATAGTCATTAGATACATAATTTAATTTGGTGGTGAAAAAGTTATGAATGTAGTAACAGTTCAAGATTTAGTAGAAGAATTAAAGTTAGAGGTTATTTCACAGGCGGCATCATTAGATCGTAAAATTACAGAACAAATGTTATCGCGTCCTGGAATGGAGTTAACAGGAGTCGTTGAATATTTTCGTGATAGTGCTAAACGACGCGTCCAAATTATTGGAACAAAAGAATGGTTATATCTTCAATCTTTAGATAGTGATGTTCGACGTGAACGTGCACGAGTCCTATTTACAGATGAAACACCTGTTATTGTATTTTCAAAGAACTTTGAAGTTCCACAAGAAATGATTGAATTATCAGAACAAACAGGTGTTCCTTTACTTAGAAGTCAAAAAGAAACTACCGTCTTATTTACTGCTATTTCAAACTATTTAGAAGAGGCTTTATCACCAATTGAATCTGTTCACGGCGTATTAGTCGATGTAAATGGGATTGGGGTATTAATTACAGGAAAAAGTAGTATAGGAAAAAGTGAGACAGCCTTAGAACTGATTCACCGTGGCCATCAATTAATTGCCGATGATCGTGTCGACATCTATGAAAAAGAACCGGGTCTTGTTGTTGGGCGTGCACCAGAATTATTACAACAATTTATTGAGGTACGTGGAATTGGGATTATTAACGTTGTAGAAATGTTTGGAGCACGTGCTTACCGACATAAAAAACGCGTGACATTAATGATTGAACTAGAAGATTGGAATAACGAAAAAATTTATAATCGTATTGGATTATCAGATGAGACAACACGTTTATTTAATACGGATATTACAAAGATTACGATTCCAGTTCGTCCAGGTCGTTCAATTGCGTCTTTAATTGAAGTTGCGGCAATGAACCATCGATTAAAAGTGATGGGGTATAATGCAGCAGAAGATTTTACTAACCAATTAAATAATTATATTAAAACGAAAAGTAATAATTAAGGTGGGGTTATTTGAACCTCACCTTTCAATCATTAGGAGATGGAGGAGATTCTGTGGATCATTCAACAATTGAACCACTAAATCGTATTTTTTTACAGTTAGGGCCTATTACGATTTACTGGTATGCTATTTTAATCATGTCTGGAGTAGCCTTAGGACTTTTTTTAGCCATTAGAGAAGGAAAACGAATGGGAATTAATCCAGATTTCTTTTATGATTTAGTGACGTACGGATTACCAATCTCTATCGTAGGAGCACGAATTTATTACGTTGTTTTTATGTGGGATTATTATTCAGTACACCCGGAAGATATCATTAAAATTTGGCAAGGTGGAATTGCCATTCATGGAGCAATTATTGCAGCTTTTATTTTTGGATATTTCTTTTGTAAGAAAAGAAATATTTCGGTTTGGTTAACTGCGGATATCGCTGCTACAAGTTTTATCATTGCTCAGGCGATTGGCCGATGGGGAAATTTTATGAACCAAGAAGCTCATGGTGGAGTTGTTCCTGGATCGACTCTTGATGCTCAACGTGAATTTTTACAATCTCTGTTTATTCCAGATTTTATTGTGAATAATATGTACATTAACGGTGCATACTATCATCCAACGTTTTTATATGAATCATTATGGAATGTGATTGGATTTTTCATAATTATTCTAATTTTAAGAAAGTTATCTAAGTTACTGGTAGGAGAGATTGCAGCCTTTTACGCTGTTTGGTATTCAATAGGAAGATATATGGTAGAAGGGATGCGAACTGACAGCTTAATGTTGACAGAATCGATTCGTATGGCACAATTTATTTCAATTTTAACAATTGTACTAGTTGTTGCGGTAGTGGCTTATCGACGTATAACCAAGAAGAATTTAGTGACTTATCAAAGCTTTTATTTAAATGAAAGTCATAAATCAGCATAAAGAAAAATAAAATAAAATAACATAGAAGTTAGTCATTGAAGGAGGAGCAAATGCTTAAAGCTATATTATTTGATTTAGATGGAACTTTATTAAATACGAATCATCTGATTTTCAGCTCATTTCGTCAGACATTTAACGAACTTCTTTTAAATGAGTCTTTGAGTGATGAAGAAATTATCGACTGTATCGGACCGACACTTCATCAGACAGGCTTAAAATATTTCCCAAAAAATCCTGAACAATTTGTTCAACGTTATCGTCATTATTATCAGTTAAATCATGATGAAATGATCGAAATCTTTCCTGGTGTCGTTGAAATGCTTAATTCACTGAAGGAACTAGGATTAAAGCTTGTGATTGTCACCTCGAAAAAGCGAGATATGACAATTAAAGGACTAAAATATACTAAGCTTTATGATTATTTTGATTTAATTATTTCATCAGATGATATTATAAATCCAAAGCCACATCCTGAACCGATTGAAACGGTCTTAAAATATTATCAGTTAGATCAAGATGAGTGTTTGATGGTAGGCGATAATTCACATGATATTGAATGTGCTCACCATGCAGGTATAAAAAGCGTCGGCGTTAGTTGGGCCATTCGTGGTGCGGATTATTTGAAAAAGTATCATCCGACTTATATAATAAATGAAGCAAGTGATTTATTGAATATCGTAAAAAAGGAAGGTATTTAAAATGGAAAAAGTTTATGATTTAGCGATTATCGGTGCTGGTCCTGCAGGAATGACAGCAGCCATTTATGCAGCACGCGCCAGTTTATCGGTTGTCATGATTGAGCGTGGAGCTCCAGGTGGTCAAATGGTTAATACATTTGAAATTGAAAACTACACAGGTTTTGAAACAATTACAGGTCCAGAATTATCAATGAAAATGTTTGAACATGCGCAAGCTGCTGGGGCAGAGTATGCATACGGTAATGTAGAGAATGTAGTCATTGCTGAAGATGGAACTAAAGTGATTGATTGTGGAGATCATCAGATTCATGCAAAAACGATTATTATTGCAACGGGAACAAAACACCGATTATTAAACGTTCCTGGTGAGAGTGAATTATCAGGACGTGGAATTTCATGGTGTGCGGTATGTGACGGTGCCTTTTTCCGTGGTAAAAAAGTTGTTGTTATTGGTGGTGGAGATTCTGCCGTTGAAGAGGCTATTTACTTAGCAGGTCTAGTTGAAAAGGTAACTATTGTTCATCGTCGTGATGAATTACGTGCCCAAAAAATCTTACAAAAACGTGCCTTTGCAGATGAAAAAATCGAATTTGTATGGGATTCAGTTGTGGAGTCATTTGAAGAAGCAAACGGAAAATTAGGTGCCGTTAAAATTAAAAATACTAAAACAGGAGAAATCTCTGAGATCGAAGCAGATGGAGCATTTATTTACATTGGATTAGATCCAATTACAGATATGATTAAAGAATTAGGTGTAACAGATGATGCAGGATATGTAAAAGTTGATCATGCCATGATGACACCAGTTGAGGGTGTGTTTGCTGCAGGTGATGTTATTAGTAAAGAGCTTCGTCAAGTTGTAACCGCAGTAAATGATGGAGCCATTGCAGCTCAATCAGCATTTAAATATATTGAAACAAACCTTCGATAATCAAAGACTAACAAACTATAGAACTAATTTCATTTAATACATACAGCCTTGATATCATAAAAAATAATAAGAGTTATAAAGGGAAACTGATCGTCTTTAGTGATTTAGATGATTCAGTTTTCTTTTTTGTGTTTGAGATGAATAAATAAGTTCATTTCAAGTTAACATTAATTTTAATGGTGATTATGTCTTTATTACGCACTCCTATGAAGTTAATAATGATATTTTTTAAATGAATAAACAATCTTTAGAGAGTGTAAAGTTATTAACCATAGATGAGTTAGTTTTATGTTGATATCTGATGAGACCATTTCACCGGTTATCACATAGTTTAAATAATAACTAGATGAGTAGAATTATATTTACTGATGTCAGGTAAGTCGAAAGAATACACATGAAAGTCATCGATGCTAATGTTAATGATTAGTTTAGGAACTTGATACTACGATATGATCAGTTTTTCTATTTTTCTATTTATGTGTTATAATAATCATGACGAAAGAGGGTGGATTGATGCGTGTGGTGAATAGTTTGTTACTGAAAGATAATAAGATATTACTTTTATTTAAACCGAGCCGAAAAAAATGGTTTCTACCTGGCGGAAAAGCCGAATTTAGTGAACATGTCATACAAACAGGATGTCGAGAATTTTTTGAAGAAACAGGGTTGCAGCTACAAAGTGCAGAACTTGGTGCGGTGACAACGATTGTTGTTGAAGAGGAATCAGATCAAACGGAGTGGATGCTTTATACGATTAAAGGAACTCACGCAACAGGTGAATTAAATAAAGAGAATCGAGAAGGAACATTAGCTTGGCATGAGATTGGTGAATTAGATACATTACCGATGTTTGAAGGGGATCGTCTAATTATTAAACACTTAATTAATAGCAATCAACCTATTGTTTCAACTCAATTTTATACGCCTTCATACGATTTAATTAAAGTTATTTCAAGTCATAATACAGAACTTAAGTGATGATCATCATTTTTGAAGTAATAGAAAGGGTGTGTTAGGATGAAAAAAATTAATTTACTAATTGTCACGGGGATGAGTGGAGCTGGAAAAAGTGTTGTATTAAATAGTTTAGAGGATGTAGGTTATCACTGTATTGACAATTTTCCACCTAAATTATTACCTAAGTTAACAGAGTTAATTATGGGAGCGAGTGAGCATACCGTTAATTTAGCAGTTGTGATTGATTTAAGATCACTAGACTTTGACTCTATTGATGAAATGTTATATTTCTTACAAGATAGTCATTTTGTCAATGTCCATGTTGTTTACTTAGATGCAAATGATACAACACTCGTTAAACGATATAAGGAAACAAGACGTACACACCCATTATCACGCGACACTAATTTGTTAGATGGAATTAATAAAGAACGAGAGCTGTTAAAGCCAATTTTAGATATCTCAGACTTTAAAATCGATACAACAGGTTTAGCTGCTAAAGATTTAAAACAGCAAATTATTACGAAGTATGGAAGTATGGATAAAGATTATTTTAGTGTAACATTTATGTCATTTGGATTTAAACATGGGACACCAATTGATACAGATATTATGTTTGATGTTCGTTTCTTACCTAATCCTTTTTATATTGAAGCCATGCGCCCACAAACTGGGTTAGATGAAAGTGTTTATGAGTACGTGATGAGCTTTGAAGAAACAACGACGTTTTTATCTAAATTAATTGACTTGTTACAATTCTTAATTCCAAAGTATAAAGCTGAAGGAAAGTCACAAGTCATTATTGGGATTGGATGTACAGGGGGACAACATCGCTCAGTTGCCATTGCAGAATATTTATCCACTGCTTTTGAAAAAGATTATAAAACAAACGCGACTCATCGAGATATTCATCGCGCATATAAAAAATAGGGGGATTAGATATGGCAGAGTATGATTTAAAGGTTGCTGTCATTGGTGGAGGAACAGGGTTATCTACAATTTTAAGAGGATTAAAACGATATCCAATTGATATAACGGCCATTGTCACAGTAGCAGATGATGGAGGAAGTTCGGGAAGTTTACGATCAGATTTTGATGTCCCTCCCCCTGGAGATATTCGAAATGTTTTAGTTGCTTTATCCGAAGTTGAACCACTTGTACAAGAATTATTTCAGTATCGATTTCAAGGTGAAACAGAGTTAGCAGGTCATCCAACTGGAAATTTATTAATTGCAGCTATGACAAATATTACGGGGGACTTTGCTTCTGCTATTCAAAAATTAAGTGAGGTTTTAAAAGTTAGAGGACAAGTCTTACCAGTATGTAACACACCGTTGTGCTTGTGTGCAGAGTATGATGATGGTACAATCATTCAGGGCGAATCGCTTATTCCTACGATTGAAAAAAAAATTAAGCGTGTTTATTATACAAAACAAGATGCTAAGGCACTTCATGAAGCTGTTGAGGCTATTATGGAAGCAGATTTAGTTTTACTAGGACCAGGAAGTTTATATACTAGTATTATTCCTAACTTATTATTAAGTGAAATTTCTGAGGCGTTAGTTAAGACAAAAGCAGAATGTGTTTATTGCTGCAACATAATGACTCAACCAGGAGAAACAACAGGCTATACAGCCTCTGATCATGTAATTGCTCTAGAAGAACATGCCGGTCATTCGTTCATTGATAAAATCATTGTTAATGATGAGAAAATTAATCAAGAAACTTATGAACGATACTGTGATCAGCAATCAGATGTTGTTTTTAATGATGAGAAAAAATTAAAAAGTATGAATATTGAAGTGATTAAAAGTCGTCTAGTTTCTTACAATAACGTAGGCGAGGTTCGTCATAACACGAAAAAAGTTGCAGCGACAGTTTTTTCATTATTATTAGATATAGAGGAAAAAAGGGAGGGGTGATAAAATGTCATTCGCTTCTGAAACGAAAAAAGAATTAGTTCAAATTCAATCAGATGATTGTTGTGCTAAAGCAGAACTATCAGCACTTATTCGAATGAATGGAGTTATTTCTTTATCAAGTAAAGGTTTAGTTCTTGATTTTGCAACTGAAAATGCCGCGATTGCTCGTCGAACGTTGCAGTTAATTAAGCAGTTATTTGATACTGAGGTTGATTTATTATCGCGAAAAAAAATGCAACTGAAAAAAAATAACGTCTATATTATTCGTATTAAGAAAAATGCTCGTGATATTGCCACAGAATTAGGAATTATGTCTGAAACTGGCTTTGTTTTAGGGATTGCTAAGCATTTAATTGAGTATGATTGCTGTAAAAGAGCCTATTTGCGAGGTGCTTTTTTAGCGGGAGGTTCGGTTAATAATCCTGAAACATCATCTTATCATTTTGAAATTTTTACACTTGATGAAGAACATGCGGAAGATCTTAAAGATTTGTTAAATGTTTTTGAACTAAATGCCCGTGTCTTACAACGTAAAAAAGGATATATTACTTATATCAAAGAAGCTGAGAAAATTAGTGATTTTTTAAGGGCGATTGAAGCATATAATGCAGTTTTAAATTTCGAGGATGTACGTATTTTTAGAGATATCCGTAACTCAGAAAATCGTTTAAATAATTGTGAAATTGCTAATGAAACAAAAACAATTGCTGCAGCGCAGCGTCAAATTGATAACATTGAACTAATTGATCTTGTTTATGGAATAGATTCGTTACCAGAACGTTTACAATACGTTGCCAGGTTAAGGTTAGAGTTTCCTGAGGAAAATTTAACTTATTTAAGTGAAATTGCCACGGAACGCGGGATGAAGTTGACTAAGTCAGGCGTCAATCATCGGATGAGAAAGTTGTCCGAAATGGCAGAAGAAATTCGGGAAAATCAGCAAAAACGTTCATTAGAAAAATAAAACTAAAGCGAGATGATTCTTATTAATCGTTTCAACTTAGAAACAAAAGATTAAACCTTATTTGTAACGTCATGTTATGAATAAGGTTTTTATTTTATGAATGAAAACTTACATAGATTTCTAAAAGTTTGACATACTAAAGTTGATTTTGTTCAAAATAAAAACCGCTTACATTAGGGATATTCATGTACTTGTCAATTAAAGTTTAGTATACTATAAATTAGATAAGATGAAGGAGGTAATAACATGACTAAAAAACCTGTAGCATTAATTATTTTAGACGGTTTCGGGTTACGTGATGAAACTGCTGGAAACGCAGTTAAAGCGGCCAAAATGCCAAACTTAGATCGTTTATTTAATAAATACCCTCATAACACATTAGAAGCTTCTGGATTAGGTGTTGGATTACCAGAAGGACAAATGGGGAACTCAGAGGTAGGACACTTAAATTTAGGTGCTGGACGTATCGTTTATCAATCATTAACTCGTATTAACTTAGCTGTTAAAAATGGTGAGTTAAAAAATGATCCAGTGATTGAAAAAGGATGCAAACACGCATTAGAAAACAATAAAAACATTCATGTAATGGGATTATTATCTCCAGGTGGAATTCATTCACACAACGAGCATATGTATGCATTAGTTGAAGCAGCAAAAGCTCAAGGTGCAAAAGAAGTTTACGTACATGCATTTTTAGATGGACGTGATACTGCACCTAAATCAGCATTAGAGTACATTGAAGCATTAGAGACTAAATTAGCTGAAATCGGAATTGGAAAAGTAGCGACTGTATCAGGACGTTACTATTCAATGGACCGCGATAAAAACTATGATCGTACTCAATTAGCTTATGATGCAATGACTCAAGGAATTGGAGAAACTTTTGAATCAGCTAAAGCTGGGGTAGAAGCTTCTTACAAAAATGATGTTTTAGATGAATTCGTTGCACCATTTGTTGTTGATGCAAATGGATTAATCAAAGATGGAGATACAGTAATTTTTGCTAACTTCCGTCCTGACCGTGCACAACAGATTGCAATCGCATTATCTAATCCAGAAAATGTTGCAAACTTTGCTAAAGAAGGAAAACCTGCATTAGATCCATCTAAAGGACCTAAAGATGTTTACTTCATTTCAATGATGTCTTACGGGGATGCGGTTAATGGACCAGTTATCTTTGGATTACAAGATTTAGCTAATACTTACGGAGAAGTTATTTCAGCAAATGGATTAAAACAATTACGTATTGCTGAAACTGAAAAATATGCTCACGTAACATTCTTCTTCGATGGTGGAGTAGATAAAGAAATCGAAGGAGCAACTCGTGTTTTAATCAATTCACCAAAAGTTGCAACTTATGATTTAAAACCTGAAATGTCAGCTTATGAAGTAGCGGATGCATGTGTAGCTGAGATTAATAAAGATGTTCATGATACAATCATTTTAAACTTTGCTAACCCAGATATGGTTGGGCACACTGGTGTATTTGATGCAACAGTAAAAGCATTAGAAGCTGTGGATGAGTGCTTAGGTAAAGTTGTAGATGCAATCATTGCTAAAGGTGGAGTTGCTATTATTACAGCTGACCACGGTAATGCAGAAAAATTAGAAGATGAAAATGGTGGAGCATATACTGCTCATACATCAAATCCAGTTCCAGTCATCGTAACAAAAGAAGGAATCGAATTACGTGACGGTGGAAATTTAGGAGATTTAGCACCAACAATGTTACAATTATTAGGTGTTGAACAACCGGCTGAAATGACTGGAAAATCAATTATTAAATAATTGAATAAACACAAAAGAACGTATCTAGTGATACGTTCTTTTTATGGATATTTTTATAAAAATACAAGAGGTATGATCAGCCTAATAACCATTTAGAACCAAAATAAAGATTATTTTAGAGATAAAAAAAGAAAATTATATTGAAAAATATGGTTAATATGTTAGTATAGATATTGGAAAGCCAAGTTAGTTTAGTGGTAAAACAACGCAATGGTAATGCGTAGCCGCGAGTTCGATTCTCGCACTCGGCACCAGTTTATAAGAATATAATCCAGCGACTGTCTGGATTTTTTTATTTTTATAGATCAAGCATAAAGTCTGTTCAGTTAGTGCATATTATTGTAGGTATTTAATTAAAGTATACCTTTTTAGCATTTTTTCTGTAGATTAATAGATTGGTTTATTTTATAAAAAATAGCGCTTACAGCATAAAAACTTCTTTAATATGCAAAAAAATGTATTATAATAAGAAGTGTGAAAATTTTAGAAAAGAAGGAGATGTCATACATGCCTTATATTGTTGATGTATATGCTCGCGAAGTATTAGATTCTCGTGGAAATCCTACTGTAGAAGTAGAAGTAACAACTGAAAGCGGATCTTTTGGACGTGCTTTAGTACCATCTGGAGCTTCTACAGGAATCTACGAAGCAGTTGAATTACGTGATGGAGATAAATCACGTTACTTAGGAAAAGGTGTTTTAAACGCAGTTAAAAACGTTAACGACATCATCGCTCCTGAATTAGTTGGTATGGATGTTACTGACCAATGTGGAATTGACCGTTTAATGATCGCATTAGATGGAACTAAAAACAAAGGAAAATTAGGAGCTAACGCAATCTTAGGTGTATCTATGGCTGTTGCTCATGCTGCTGCTGATTTTGTTGGATTACCATTATACCGTTACTTAGGTGGATTCAACTCTAAAGAATTACCAACTCCAATGATGAACATCATCAATGGTGGAGAGCACGCTGACAACAACATCGACTTCCAAGAGTTCATGATCATGCCAGTTGGAGCTCCAACATTCAAAGAAGCTATCCGTATGGGAGCTGAAGTATTCCATGCATTAAAATCAGTATTACACGGTATGGGATTAAACACTGCAGTTGGTGATGAGGGTGGATTCGCTCCAAACTTAGAATCAAACGAAGCTGCTATCAAAGTTATCTTAGAAGCTATCGAAAAAGCTGGATATGTTCCAGGTAAAGACGTTATGATCGCTATGGACGTTGCTTCTTCTGAGTTCTACAAAGATGGAAAATACGTTTTAGCAGGTGAAGGTGGAAAAGTATTCACATCTGAAGAATTATGTGATTTCTACGCTGAATTATGCGAAAAATATCCAATCATCTCAATCGAAGACGGTTTAGACCAAGACGACTGGGCTGGATGGGATTACTTAACTAAAAAAATCGGTGATAAAGTTCAATTAGTTGGAGACGATTTCTTCGTAACTAACACTGAGCGTTTAGCTGAAGGTATCGAGAAAAACGTTGCTAACTCAATCTTAATCAAAGTTAACCAAATCGGTACATTAACTGAAACTTTCGAAGCTATCGAAATGGCTAAGAAAGCTGGATACACTGCAGTTGTATCTCACCGTTCAGGAGAAACTGAAGATGCTACAATCGCTGACATCGCAGTTGCTACAAATGCTGGACAAATCAAAACAGGTTCTATGTCTCGTACAGACCGTATTGCAAAATACAACCAATTATTACGTATCGAAGACGAATTAGGACAACAAGCTGTTTACAATGGAGTTAAATCATTCTACAACTTAAAAAAATAATTTAATTATTTTTTAGAAGAATATGACTCAAAAAACCCTCTCTTCACTCCGACGAAGAGAGGGTTTTTAATTAGTTACATCAATTAAATTAAGCCTTGATAAATTCAAGGCTTTTTTAGTTGATAATAATTATAATTTGAGTCACCTGTCTACTATCTGAGTTTAATATTTTTATTGTTAAGTTTTTGAAGTTAAATATTTCATCGACTTTAGGAATATATCCTAATTCATTAATAATCCAACCGTTCACACTATTACAATCGGCATCGATCTTAATATTAAGAGTATCAGATAGTTTAGTTAAACTTGTTTGGCCATTAAATAAGTAGGTATTTTCATTAAGTTGTTTGTAGTCATGAATGACTGTATCATGTTCATCCCAAATATCACCCACTAAAACCTCTAAAATATCTTCGAGTGTTACAATACCAAGTGTTCCGCCATACTCATCAGAGATTACAGCAAGTTGTGTTTGAGTTTGTTGAAAGGTAAGAAGAAGCTTAGAAATTTTACTATTAGCGGTCTTATAAATAATTGGCTTAATTAACTGAGATAAAGAGTAAGTGGGTAAATCTTTATATAGGTTAAAATCTTTTTCATGTAAGATTCCAATAATATGATCAATATTTTCTTGATAAACGGGTAAACGACTAAATCCAGTGGTGTAAAACAATGATTGAATCGTTTCTTTTGACGTATCGAGATTAATAGCAATTAATTGAACACGTGGTGTTAAAATATCATCAGCGCATAATTGATTAAACTCAATAGCTGATTTAATTAATTTACTTTCTGTTTCACTAAAGTTACCGTTATGCTTCGCTTCATCAATTAACATTTTAATTTCTTCAGGAGTAATCGATTCAGAACTATCAAAAGAAAAAATGTTAGAAAGTAGTTTTTTCCATTGAGTAAAGATAAAATTTAAAGGCGATAAAATAATGATAAAAAACTTAAGCAGTGGCATTGATAGCATTGCCCATTTCTCTGGAACCTCTCTAGCCAAACTTTTAGGAGAAATTTCTCCAAAAATAAGAATAAGAATAGTCATTACAAGAGTGGAAATACTGACTCCCGTTTTCGGGAAATAAGTTGTAAATAAAATAGTCGCTAATGAAGCTGATAAAATATTAACAATGTTATTTCCAATTAAAATAGTTGAAAGTAATTGATCATATTGCTTTAGAACATTCAATACTTGTTGTGCCCGTTCATGACCACTATTCGTTAAGTGCTTCAATCGAATTTTATTGAGTGATGAAAAAGCTGTTTCTGTCGCTGAAAAGTAAGCTGACATCATAATTAAGAAAATGAGAGTAAAAATGATTAACGGTTGCTTATCCATCATATAATCACATCCTTGTACCTATGTAAGTAATCAAAATTTTCTACAAATGAAAGACTTTTATCAAATAACCTAATGAGGAGTCAAAACCTAAGAGTCGAATTGTTGTCTATCATCTTTTAGGTAAATGTCTTTAATGAGATAAAACTAATTTGAATGGAAATAGACTAGTAGTATATATGTGGATTTAATATAAAATATGTGTTTTTGTTTTATCCTCAAAAACTGAAAAATATGGTAATCTATTAGTACAATCAATAAGGGGGATCATAATGAAACAAATCAAACAATCTATAAATTATAAGTGGCTAAATAGTTTAATTTTTTTAATTGGAGTATTAGTTACGGTACGTATTTTTATTCTTATTTTTCCGATTGTTAAACCTATCTTCTCTGCGATCTATATGATTATCTGTCCTTTTTTAATTGCTACATGTATCGCCTATCTTTTGAATCCAATTGTTGATTTCTTTTGTCGTTTGAAAATTAAACGTTCATATTCAATTTTGATGACGTTTGTTTCGATTATTGGAGGAATCGTTTATGCTATTTTTAGTTTAATTCCAAATTTAGTGATAAGTGTACAAGACATTATGAATCAAGTTCCGACGCTTATGGTGAAAGTAGAGAACTTATTAAAGTCATGGCAATTTGATTATGTCAAACTTTATCAATATGACTTCAGTCACTTATTTTCTCAAAATTCAAAATTTATTGAAATCTTTTCAAAATTCTTATCTACTTTAGGATTATGGATTTCCTCATTTAGTAGTAGCTTTACTTTAGTCATTGGAATGCTGTTATTAGTTCCCGTCGTCTTATATTATATTTTGAAAAATTTCTATGAAATTCGTGAACAGGTAAAATCATTTTTAGTTCATCATCAGCAACATCGACTGTATCATATTTTGAAAGAATCAGAAGAAATCGTTAAAGGATATGTTTCAGGAACGTTGTTAGTATCATTCGTTTTATCCATCATTGCTTCAATCTATTTTTCAATTCTTGGACTAGAAAATGCGATTGTGTTCGGGACGTTGATCGGTTTTTTAAATATCATTCCGTATGTTGGTCAAATTATCGGAACGATTCCAGCTGCACTTTTTGGATTAATGGTTTCGGTATGGACACCGGTGTATGTGGTAGTTGGTGTGATGGCTTTAAATTTCATTGAAGGAAACTTTATTAAACCCCTAGTTTTTTCAAAGTCTATTGATTTTCATCCTGTTATGTTATTAACACTAATTATCATAGGGGGCCAAATCTTTGGTGTGATAGGAATCATCTTTATCATTCCGATTGCAGGAATTGTAAAAGTTATTTGCCGATATGCTTTTGAAGGTTTAAAAGAATGGAAACAAAAAGTTCGCGATTAGCGAACTTTTTTAATGAATGGTACATATTTACAAATGTTAAGCTCTCGTCTTAAATAATAGTTGAAAATATAACATATATATGGTAAAGTTTTGTTATAGTTTAAGGAGGGTTTAGGATGTTCCAATATGGTGTTGAGGATATTTTATTTATGATTGTCTCTGTAATCCTAATTGTTTTAGTGGCTTTACAAAGTTCTAAACAAGGATTAAGTGATTCTCTTACGGGTGGTAACAGCGAGTTATTTAAAAATCAAAAAGAGCGTGGAGCAGAAGCTTACATCGTACGTGCAACCTATATCTGTTCAGTTATTTTTCTTGTTTTAGGATTAATTATTTTTATGAAATAAAGGCTAGGTCCTTATGATCTTTATGAATAGATAATTAACCGGAACTCAAAAGATGATCCGATTAAAGTATCTAAATAACAAAAACTAGTTTTGAAAAATCTGAAATATATTTTATATGAATAAGTTTTTAGTAGTTGAACTGATAATGAAAGTTTAAAATGTATTTGGCTTTTTATAGATAGGTTCAGATTAATTTTTTAAAAAGAATTTTTAAGCGCTACTAATGGTTTTAAAATAGTAGACGATGTCTGGGAAATTGTTTGTCTTAGGATGAAACTTATTCATTACCTAAGACTGATATCAAATGATTACATAAATTTCTGTTTGTATATAGAAGGCTCATATTCAATTAGAATATGAGTTTTTATTTTATTTAAGTATTTTTTCATTCTCATAGAATTTATCTTAGTTATAAAAAACAAGAGGATAACTAATTTAAAGAGATAAAGATCTATTCTTAAAAATGAAGTTTATGTCATGTTGATTAAAAATCTTTAAAAGATAAGTTCATGCATTAGTCTAAATGATCCATTTGAAAAATCTACAAGTGTTTAATTCAAAATAATTATAAGTTTTCTTGTTAAACTAATATATTAGATGAGTTAGCAATCAATTTATCGTCATCATATATTTTTGATCAGTAAATTATAGCTTTTTATTAAATATTACTACTTAATGATAAATTTTGGTTGTTTTTCTAACTAGATGAGAGGATTCGTGATATAAAATAAGTACATTTGTATAAAATAGTGATAGATAAGTCAAATAACGTACTTTGTCTTATAATAGCAAAAAGTGGTTAAATGTTTGTTTACTTATGATAGAATATAACTTATGAGTTGGAGGTGTGCTATTTGCGCAATACAGTATTAGAATTATTAGGATCTAGCCAATATGAGGCGATGACGATCGAGGAATTAGTGGAATATCTACAAATTGAAGGGTCAGATAAATTTAAGGAGTTTGTTAAATTAATGGTGAAACTTGAGGACGAAGGGATTGTTGTTCGTTCAAAAAATGATCGCTATGATTTAGCACGTGATTTAGGTTATTATAAAGGAATTATCTCGATTCATCCTAAAGGATTTGGTTTCGTTGAAATTGATGAAATGGATGATGTTTATGTTCGTAGTGAACATTTAAATGGTGCGTTACATAAAGACACCGTGTTAGTTAAAATCTTACCTTCATCTAAGGGTGATAGCTTAGAAGGGGAAATTGCTCAAGTTCTTGAACGTGGGATGACTGATTTTATCGGAACATATTATGAAATTAAACAAGTAGGGTATGTTAAACCAGATAACTCTCGTTATCATGCCGTAGTGGCCATTCCTAAAAATAAAACTAAAGGAGCCGTTAAAGATCATAAGGTTCGTGTTCGTATTGTGGATTACTTAGAGAACAATGTGGTTAAAGCTGAAGTCACTGAAATTTTAGGACATAAAAATGATCCAGGAATTGATATTTTATCAGTTGTTTATAAGTACGATATCGTTCCTGAATTTAGTGAAGATGCATTAAAACAAGCCGCTGAAATTCCAAATGAACCTGATCATGATAGCTATAAAGGTCGTAAAGATTTACGTGCAGAAACGATTGTTACGATTGATGGGGACGATGCAAAAGACTTAGATGATGCTGTTCATGTTCGTATGCTTGATAACGGAAATTATTTATTAGGTGTTTCAATTGCTGATGTCTCTTACTATGTGACAGAAGGATCACCTCTTGATCGTGAAGCATTTTTTAGAGGAACGAGTGTTTATTTAGTCGATCGCGTGATTCCGATGATTCCACATCGTTTATCGAATGGAATTTGTTCATTAAATCCACAGGTTGATCGTTTAACAATTACGTGTGAAATGGAGATTTCTCCTACTGGTGACATCGTTAGTCACGAGATTTTCCCATCTATTATTAAAACAACTGAACGTATGACCTATAATCATGTCAATCGTATTTTAATTGATGAAGACGCAGAGCTTTGTGAGCGTTATAAAGAGTTAGTTCCAACATTTAAATTAATGTATGAACTATCTAAAATTTTACGTCAAAAACGTCATGATCGTGGATCAATTGACTTTGATTTAGAAGAATCAAAAATTATTGTTGATGAGTACGGTTTTCCAATTGATGTTGTCTTACGTGAACGAGAAATCGCTGAACGTATTATTGAAGACTTTATGTTAGCAGCTAATGAAACCGTAGCTGAACATTTCCATTGGATGGATGTTCCTTTCATTTATCGTGTCCATGAACATCCAAAACCAGAAAAGTTAGAACGTTTTTATAAATTAGCACGTGCATTAGGTTATGAAATTAAAGGAACAAAAGAAAATGTTCATCCGAAAGCATTGCAAATGATTACGGAAGCAGTTCATGGTAAACCAGAGCACGCTGCCATCAATACGATGATGTTACGTTCTTTACAAAAAGCACGTTATAGTGAAGAAAGTTTAGGACACTTTGGACTTGCAGCAGAGTTTTATACACACTTCACATCACCAATTCGTCGCTATCCAGACTTAGTTGTACATCGTTTAATTCGTCGTTATTTATTTGATCAAGATTTATCGAAAGAGACATTAGACTACTATACAGCCGTTATGCCAGAAATCGGTGAGCAAACATCTAAGCGTGAGCGTGATGCGATTGATGCTGAGCGCGAAGTAGAGGATATGAAAAAAGCTGAATACATGACACAATTTATTGATGAAGAATTTGAGGGAGTTATTTCATCTGTGACTAAATGGGGAATGTATGTTGAGTTACCAAATACGGTAGAGGGCTTAGTTCATGTTAATGATTTAACAGACGACTACTATGAATTTGATGAAGATAATTTAGCATTAATTGGTCGTCGAACAAAGGCGATTTATAAAATAGGGGATATTGTAAAAGTTACTGTAGCAGCAGCAAGTAAAGAGGAACGAACAATTGATTTCCAATTAGTTGGAATGAGCAAAAGTCGTCAAAAACGTGGATTTAAGCGAATTGATACGCGTGGAACTTCAACTTCAAAAAATAATCGATCTAAAGATAAGAAGGGAGATAAAAAAGACTATCGCCCTGCTCGTTCACGTAAGTCATCAAAACCATCAGATAAAACATTTAAAAATCCAAAACCAAAAAGAAAAAAATCAAAAGGTACAAAGTCGACAAATCAGACAAAAAATAAAAAGTAGAATAAATACCGAAAGGGAGCAATTAAGTCATGATGAAGAAACTAAAAACTATTAAGTGGCGTAATGTCGTCTTATTCTTATTCGTCATGGTTGGTCTATTAGTATTGGCACAATCGTTTGTGCTACCTGATATGGTTGGATGGGATGTGGATCGTGTTAAGCATTACGAAGCAGCCAATGATATTGATATTGAATATAGCAATGTTTATTCCGACACAGTACCCTATGGAACTGTTATCAACCAACAGAGATGTGAAAAAACAGAAGAGTGCGATATTGTTTTAACGTTTTCTAAGGGGAAAGATGTTTCGAGTAAATCTGATACTGAAATTAAAACGTATCTAAATGAGTTAGTGGAAGAAGAAAGGATACAGGTAGATGATATTATTTATCATGAATCCACGTATTCAACTGAAGTTAACTCAGGTTATGCGATTACTTATGATGCCAATCCATATGAACAAGTCATTGAAATTACATTTTCACTAGGGCCTGAGATTCATGTGTATGAAGCAACGATGGTTGCTGTAGGAGATGTTTTATTACATGATACGGTGTATAATGATTTTCGTTTAGAAGGAGATAGCTTTGATTTTAGTCCATTGTTTGAAAAAATTAATCAGTATATTGAACCAGCAGATTTTGCATTTGCTAATCAAGAGACAAACATTGGTGGAATAGAAGTCGGGCTATCCACTTATCCTAATTTTAATAGTCCTTATGAAATTGCAAGAGATTTAATTGGAGCTGGATTTAATATGTTTGCACGCTCGAATAATCACACCTTAGATAAAGGTGAAGCGGGTGTTGTTGCAGCACAAAAAAATTGGGAAACGTTCGAAGGTATTATTACAGCGGGATCTACAGATTCACAAGAAAAACGTGATGAAATTGCAGTGATTGAGAAAAATGATATAAAGATTGCCTTATTATCATATTCCTATGGATTTAACGGATATGAGGTGCCAGAAGATAAACCTTACTTAGCTAATGAATTTGATTATCAACAAGCAGCGATTGACATTGAAAAGGCAAAGAGTGTATCTGATGTAATTGTCGTTTCGATGCACTGGGGTGTTGAATATTCAAATGTTCCAAGTCAACTTCAAACGGAACAAGCGCAGTGGTTATCAGATCAAGGGGTTCATGTTATTTTGGGAACTCATCCACATGTCTTACAACCAATGGATCGTTTAACTGGACAAAATGGTAATGAAACAGTCGTGGCTTATTCATTAGGTAATTTTATTTCGGGACAAGTTGGACTTGAACGCTTGGTCGGTGGTATTATGAAGTTTGACATTAAAAAAACAACAATTGGTGACGAGGTTCAAATCGAAATTAGCCAACCACAGTTTATGCCAACTTATAACTACGCTGAAAACTCAACATCAGATTATCAGTTAGTCCCACTAGTCGATTCATCACAAGCAGATTATTTTGAATCGATTAAATCATTAATGGAAAATTACTCGGAAAGTGTAGATGTCGTTGATTACATTACTTATAATGAATTAGAGGAATAAAGTTTAAAAAGGTGGTGAAGAGATGCCAAAAGGTGTTGGATCAACAATTGCTCAAAATAAAAAAGCAAGTCATGATTATTTCATCGAAGATACCTTTGAAGCAGGATTAGTTTTACAAGGAACAGAAATTAAAGCCATTCGTGCTGGAAAAGTGAATTTACGTGATTCATTTGTTCGAATCGATAGAAATGAAGCTTTTGTTCATAACATGCATATTGCACATTATGAGCAAGGAAATCGATTTAATCATGAACCTCTTCGTACAAGAAAGTTATTACTTCATAAAAAAGAAATTGCCCGATTAATTGGAGTTCAAAAAATGGGTGGATACTCACTGATTCCATTAAAACTTTATATTAAAGATGGGTATGCTAAACTTCTATTTGGAACAGCCAAAGGTAAAAGAAATTATGACAAACGTCAAGATTTAAAGGCTAAAGACGCAAATCGTCAAATTGAAAAAGCTTTACGTGATCGTCAAAAATACTAATCAGTTTATATAAATCTAGATAATTTTTTCGTATGTTAAAACGGTTAACTAGAATAAACTCTGTGTTAGGATTGAAAATAGTATTAAACTAAAACGATTGTAAAGTGATGAAAGATATTTCTGTATAAAAAAGACAATACAATTTTTTGTATTGTCTTTTTTTGTCTATTCAAATCATGGTGTTAATCAAGATTGAAAGATATGGTAATGGAGTTTAGATGAGTAATATCCTGATTTTTAGCTTTAGTCTAAGATATTAAAGATGATAGGTATATATTTGAAACAACTACCATATAATCTTTGAGGTAGAGCTTTACGGGTGATTAGAGTATCGTCAGAGAATTTAAGGGGGGATTAAATGTTAAAGAGTGAAACACTTAACATCATCGAATTTAATAATGGTCAATCGAAAAAACCAGTGTTAATTAGATATACTATCGTCATTAATTCGAAAGAATCACAACCTTATGATGAGGATGCACTAAAGTTTATTAGTTTGTTAAAAAGCTTACCTAATGAGTTTAAAACAGTTGAGTTATACTATGAAGTTGCAGATGCTAAGATCACACACCTTGCTCGCCAACGTATTACCGTGAAAGTCAATCAAGAATTATATTCTACTTACATATTAGAGGATGATTTAGATATTTTCTTTAACTTATTGAGATTATTTAAAAACTATGAATATTATGTTGAAGGATATGAACAGAGTGTTAGTCCATTAAACCTAGAAGAAGCATTGAACTTATATGTATAATGGTAGATTAGTTTTCAATATAGAGTGTAGTTTGTCTAAGTGTTAAATCAATAGACTGCAGAGATATATGATATATGGAATGAGGAAGAGAATCTTCCTTTTTTTATAGGAATAATTTAAAAAAATAAATATTTTTAATAAATATGGAACACTATACCTATTAGATTCGTCTAATTTAATGTAAAAGAACAGAGGATTTCTTTATAATGAATATTATGAAGTAATCAAATAATGGAGGAACCTAATATGAAAAAGATTAAATTAATCATGATGGCTGTATTAGTAACAGTCTTAGCAGTCGGATGCAGTAAAGGAGCAGAAAACAATACATCAACGAGTGAAGTATCTCCTGAAGTTATTATCACGAAGATTCAAGAATTATTATCAACTTCTTATGATATTCCATTACAAGACGGAGCATTACCAGGATATAATGTGATCGATATGACAGACCCAGAACAAATGTTAATGTATGAAGGAACATTTAATACAGAAGATATCGAGTCAGGATATATTTTACAACCAATGATGAATGTAAAATCTGAATTAGTAATGGTAGCGAAAGCTAAAGATGCAACTGCTTTAGAAAATATTAAAGCTGGATATGAAAAAGTATTATCAGATCAAGATGCTATGTGGTCTCAATACTTACCAGATCAATATGAATTCGTTAAAGGAAATGTTATTAAAACACAAGGAAACTATGCGTTATATGTAACAAGTGAAAAAGCAGAAGAGATTGTTAAGCTTTTTGAAGAACAAGTAAAATAATAAGTAATAAAAGTAGATTGAGTTTTGCTCAATCTTCTTTTTATATGATGGGAGGTAAAACGAGTGGTTTTTAGTAGTCTAGTTTTTTTGTTTGTTTTTTTACCAATAACCTTATTGTTTTATTTTATCGTACCAAGAAAATATAGAAACTTCATATTATTAATCGTCAGTCTTATTTTTTATGCCTGGGGAGAACCTGTATATATTGTCTTGATGTTATTTTCGACGGTTATCGACTTTATTAACGGGCTATTAGTTGAGAAGTATGCTGATCAACCTAAAAAAGCAAAAAAGGTCGTTATATTTGCTGTTATTGTTAACTTAAGTTTATTAACGTTCTTTAAATATTCAGGTTTTATTGTTTCAAACGTAAATGCACTTATAGGTACAACTTTTACAGTGCCTGATATTGCACTTCCAATTGGGATTTCATTTTATACGTTTCAAACGATGTCTTATACGATAGATGTCTTTAGAAAAGATGCTCCTGCACAAAAAAATATCATTAACTTAGGGGCCTATGTTACGATGTTTCCTCAGTTAATAGCGGGGCCGATTGTACGCTATCAAACCGTAGCAGAGCAACTCAATCATCGTAAAGAAACACAAAGCTTATTTGCTAGTGGAGTCGAAAGATTTGTGATCGGATTAGGTAAAAAAGTATTATTAGCCAATAACATTGGCTTGTTGTGGAGTCAAGTTTCATCTATGGCTATATCTGAGCTAACCGTGATGACTTCATGGCTAGGGGTTATTGCATTTGGATTACAAATTTATTTCGATTTTAGTGGATATTCAGATATGGCAATTGGGCTTGGAAGAATGTTTGGATTTGAATTACTAGAAAACTTTAACTATCCTTATATTTCACAAAGTATCACAGAGTTTTGGCGCCGTTGGCATATCTCACTTGGAACTTGGTTTAGAGATTATGTGTATATTCCTTTAGGGGGAAATCGAAAAGGAAAATGGCGAACATACTTAAATGTTTTTATCGTTTGGTTTTTAACAGGACTTTGGCATGGTGCAAGTTGGAACTTTATTTTATGGGGACTTTATTTTGGAATCATTATTACTATTGAAAAAGTCTTTTTAATGAAATGGTTAAGTTATGCTCCACGTTTAATTAGACATTTGTATACGTTAGTGTTATTAATCATTGGATGGGGATTGTTTGCTTTTGAAAATCTTTCTTATTTAAAAGATTATTTTAGGGTCATGTTTGGTTTTAAAGAAGTAGCTCTATATGATCAGGTTACGCTTTACTACTTAATGACAAATGGAGTATTATTAATCATTCTAGTCGTTGCTTCAACGCCACTTGCTAAACAAATGTATCAAAAGTTAAAGCAATCTAAGCGAGGAGAATTACTTGACGTTGTCTTATCGCCTATTGTTTGTTTATTAATTTTAATTCTTTCGACTGCTTATTTAGTGGATTCTGCTTATAATCCATTCTTGTATTTCCGCTTTTAAAGGAGGTTGTTTCATTGGATAAAATAAAAAATAAAATTATTATCATCACCTTTTTAGTTTTTATTTTTGGATTATCGTTAGTTAATGTCATAACTGAAGACCGTGAAATTTCAGAATCAGAAAATCGTCCACTACAGCAGCTTCCTTCTTTTTCATTTGAACGACTAATATCAGGTAAGTATACTCAACAATTTGATCAATACATGATGGATCAATTCGTTTTAAAAGATGCTTGGGTTGGATTGAAGTCTGATGTTGAGCGATTATTTTTTCAAAAGAAAGAAAATAACGGGGTTTACTTCGCTGAAGATTATTTACTAGAGATGTTTACTGAAGCGGGACCTTATTATGAAAAAAATTTAGAGGCTATTAATGCTTTTCATGAGAAGATGCCTAATATTTTAGCAACAGCTATTTTAGTTCCAACAGCTGTAAAAATCTATGAAGAGAAATTACCGTTATTTGCTCCAGTTTATGATCAAAATGAAATGCTAGAAGTAGCACAAACCGAGTTAACGATTGACTTTGTTAATCCATATACTGTGTTAAATCAACATAAAAATGAGTATATCTATTATAAAACAGATCATCACTGGACGACACTAGGTGCCTATTACGTTTATCAACAATTAATGAGTGACTGGGATATGACGCCTTATTTAAATTACAATATTGAGACAGTTTCAACTGAGTTTTATGGAACTTATTATTCTAAAGCTAATAATTATCATTTAAGTCCAGATGAAATTGACGTGTATTATCCACAAGATGAGACATCGTTTACAATAACTTGGGATGATCAAACAGAGGCTTTAGAAGGACTATATAATGAAGATTACTTAAGTAAAAAAGATAAGTATTCGATGTTTATCAATGGAAATCACCCATTAACGATTGTCAAAAGTAGTGTTAAAAATGGTGAAAAGTTAATCATCTTTAAAGATTCATATGCGCATAATTTTGTTCCTTTTTTAGCAATGAATTTTGAGGAAATTCACTTAATTGATTTGCGTTATTTTAACTTAAATCCATATGATTATATTCGAGAGCAAGAGATTGAACGAGTTCTGTTTTTATATAATTTATCATCATTTGGATCAGATTCAACCATTAACAAGTTGAAAGTGTTAAATTAATTAGTTATAGAAAAGTTAAAGTTAAGATTACAATAAGAAAGGGTTGATTCTTAATTAAGAATCAACCCTTTGTTTATTTTTTCGTGCTTTGTCTTTTGATTAAATAACTCTCAAGCATATTAACGCCTTGATACATGATTAGGGTACAGATTGCTAAAACAAAGACCCCCATCATAACTAAGTCAAGTTTGAAAACCTGTCCACCATAAACAATTAAATAACCAATTCCAGCACGCGAAGCAATAAATTCACCGACAATGACTCCAACCCAAGTCATCCCAATATTAATTTTAATAAGATTAATCATATTAATACTGTTTGCAGGAAGAATTAATTTGGTTAGAATTTGCCACTTACTCGCATGAAAGCTTTGCATTAACTTAATTTTCTCATCATCAACCGTAATGAAATAATTATAGGCTGACATAATGGTTACTGTAATCGATGTAATGATGGCAATCGCAATAATTCCCTTTGTACTCATTCCCACCCAAACAATTAAAATAGGTGCTAGTGCTGTTTTGGGAAGGGCGTTTAAAACAACAAGAGCAGGATCAAGAACTTTTGCTAGTTTATTTGACCACCACAAGCAAATCGCAATAAATACGCCTCCAAGGGTTCCTATTACTAGTCCTACGAGTGTTTCATACAGTGAGATTCCTAAATGTTTAAAAATTTCACCCGTTGAGATATATTTCATTAATAAACTCCAAATGGCTGATGGTTTACTAAAAATAAAATCATCAATCACTCCATAACTAGCTAACATTTCCCATAAAATTAAAAACGAAAGACAAAATAAAATTTGAAGCCAATGAATCTGTCGCGCTTCTTTTTTTATACCTTTTAGATAATTAAGATAACCAGAAGAAGCCGATTGTTTATTTTTCATTGTTTTGCAACTCCTTCCAGAATAAATCGAAGTAGTCTTTGAACTCAGGAGCTGTACGAGCAGTGAGTGGTGTTTTTTCACCAGCTGTCGTTAGTTTAATTTGATGGACACTTTGAATCGTTGTTGGACGATGAGTTAAAACAGCTACTGTATCTGCCATAGATATAGCTTCTGAGATATCATGTGTGACTAAGATAGCAGTTTTGTTTTCTTTTTTAATAATTTTATAAATATCGTCTGTCACAATCAAACGTGTCTGATAATCAAGACCTGAAAAAGATTCATCAAGCAGTAAAATATCAGGATTTAATGCGAGCGTTCGAATAAGAGCTGCCCGTTGTTTCATTCCACCAGATAACTCTCTAGGAAAATTATTTCTAAAATCCCACAAGTCATAAATCTCTAATAATCGTTTGATTTCAGCTTGAGCCTCATCCGTTAGTTTGTGTTGAATCTCAAGGCCAAGTGTTATATTTTTTAGAATTGTTCTCCATTCAAATAGATGATCTTTTTGAAACATATAACCAATTTTTTTATCATAAGTGTCTACTGTTCCCCCAGTCGGTTCAAGTAGGCCTGCGATTATATTTAAAATCGTTGATTTTCCACATCCTGAAGGGCCGAGCAAAACTAAAATTTCGCCTTCTTTTACAGAGAAGTTAATATCTCTTAAAATTTGCCGCTCTTCCTCTGAAGAGTAGAAATCTTTATAGACATGGTTCATTTCTAGTACGATTGACATATTGAGTCACCTCCGTTTTGCGTCTATACTATATAGTATTAAGAGAGTAAAAAAACTGTACCTTAGAATGAAAATAAAAAGATTTAGCGCCTTATACAAGAGCTAAATCTTTTCGATCACTAGTTATTTTATATTAGAAATTGCATTTTCAGCATAAGTCGTATCAACGACAGCATCGTAAGGTGCGCGGGTATCTAATTGATCAGCAAGTTGCATAATATCCATTAAATTATTAAGGCTATCTTCTTTTAGAAGTGGAGTATCTGCCCATGCATCGATGGAACGATAACGATCAATAACAGTTACTAAATCTTCTAATTCCATATCTGGGAAGAATTCATGAATAGATTGTGCAATTTCTTCGCTTGAATGAGTAGCTACCCACTGTTGTCCTTTATAAACAGCGTTTGTAAAGTTTTGAATCACATCTCCATTTTCACTGATATAAGATTTAGTAGCACTGTAGCAGGTAAAAGGAATATTGTCAGTTTGTTCACCGATTGAAGCAACGATATAGCCTTTTCCTTGTTTCTCCATGGTCGTTGCTAATGGTTCAAATAAAGTGACATACTCAGCATCAAGTCCCGTGAATGCTCCTGCCATTGCATCAAATGAAATATCGGTACGCACATTAACTTCAGCTGTTGCATCATCAGGACGTGCATCAAGTCCGTTAGCTTTTAAGACGTATTCAAGCGTCATTTCAGGAACTCCACCTTTACGTCCTCCAATTACTTCAGAACCCGCTAAATCACTAAATTTAAAATCGTCTATTGGATTTTTAGAAACTAAGAAACTACCATCTCTTTGAGTCACTTGAGCAAAGTTAATCGGTTGATCTTTTCCACCCTCGTTATAAACATAAATCGTTGCCTCAGGTCCCATAAATCCAACTTGAACTTCCCCAGAGATTAAAGCCGCCATTGCTTTATCGGCACCACCGGCATTAATTAACTCAATTTCAAGACCTTCTTCTTCAAAAAAACCTTCGCTAATAGCAACATAGTGTGGCGCATAAAAAACAGAATGAGTGACTTCAGCCACTTTTATTTTTGTTAACTCATCCGCTTGTTGAGTACATCCAGCTAAAACACCTGTAAATAAAAAAACTAAAACAAAAAAGGTAAACGTATTCTTAAACTTTTTCATAGGAAACCTCCTTATCACCGAATGATTAGTTTTCGGCCTAACATATCGTATTACAACTAGGCAAAAGATGTGTTATAAAAATAATGAATATTTTTTTGATTGTCTCATAATAAAAGGAATATTGGACATAATTGTAAGTGAGAGTAGTAGATATTCACTTTTTTTCGACAAGTCTTGATAAATTATTATTTTTTAACAGGAAATTCATTGACTTAAACTACTATTATTCTTTAGAATGATTAATGAACGCTAAAAATCTATAAAGCAAGAAAATACTAAATGATTATACGTATCCATACAAATTAAAAATAAAAGGATGCATAATTTTGGAGGTTAGTTCAATGGAAGTAAGATTAGAGGGCATTACAAAAAGCTTTGGAAATTTTACAGCAGTTAATAATTTAAACGTTACAATTGAAGATGGAACATTAGCTGGACTTTTAGGACCATCTGGTTGTGGAAAATCTACAACATTATATATGATTGCTGGTTTAGAGAAACCAACAAGTGGTCGTATTTATTTTGGAGATGAAGATGTAACAGATTTACCACCAGAAAAGCGCGGAATTGGTTTAGTGTTCCAAAACTATGCGTTATATCCTCATATGACAGTACGTCAAAATATTATGTTCCCACTTGAGAATGCAAAAGTTCCTAAAGCAGAAGCATTAAAAACTGCTCAAGAAATGGCAGACTTAGTTCAAATTGGACACTTAATGGATCGTAAACCAGGTGAATTATCTGGAGGTCAACAACAACGTGTAGCGATCGCTCGTGCTATTGCAAAAAAACCACGTGTATTATTATTAGATGAGCCATTATCAAACTTAGATGCTCGCTTACGTTTAGAAACACGCGAAGAAATTCGTCGTATTCAACAAGAAACTGGAATCACAACGATTTTCGTAACACACGATCAAGAGGAAGCGATGAGTATTACGGATTCAATCGTTTTAATGAAAGATGGAGTATTACAACAAAAAGAAGCACCTCAAGAAATGTATCGTAAACCTGCTAATCAATTCGTTGCCTCATTCATGGGAACTCCACCAATGGGATTCATGAATGGTAAAGTAGAAGGTGGAAAAATTTTAATTGGTTCATTAACATTAGGTCACACTGAAATTCAAGATGGAGAAGTGATCGTTGGGGTTCGTCCAGAATCATGGCGCTTATCAGAATCTGAAGGTGTAGAAGCAACAGTAACAATGGTAGAGGTTATTGGACGTGATACATTAATGACAGTTGATATTGCTGGACAAAAAGTAAGATGTTTAATTGATTCAGATTACGAAGTAAAAGTATCTGATGTGATTAAATTAACAGTTAAGCCACAAGCAATCCATTTATTCGATGCAGCTTCAGGTCATCGTTTAGTAGGGTAGGTGTAAATAATGAAAAAAAAGGCTAATCTATCGAATGCTACTAAAACTACCATTAAACATAATTTTTTAGGTTATTTATACTTATTACCCACATTAATTATTACTTTAGTATTCGTTGTCTACCCATTAATCATGTCGTTTAGAATGGGATTCTATGAGAAGTATAATTACTATACTGAAGTAGGAACAGGATTTGGATTATCAACATTTAAATTTGTTTTAAACGATCCAAGTTTCCAAAAGGCATTAATGAATACATTCTTAATCGTTATTGTTGCAGTACCAGTCTCTATGATTATTGCATTAGCGATTGCGTTACTTTTAAATGCTGGAATTAAGGCGAGTAAAGTATTCCAAGCCATTTATTTCTTACCGTATGTTACATCAGTTATTGCAATCGGAATCGTATGGAGCTGGTTATTCCATAGTGACTTTGGATATATTAATCAGTTTTTAGGATTATTTGGTGTAGAACCAATTCAGTGGTTAAATGATCCTAAAATGGCAATTTGGGCATTAATCATTTTCAATATTTGGAGTGGTCTAGCATTCAAGATTGTAATCTTCTTATCAGGATTACAAAATATTGACCCACAATATTATAAAGCAGCACAAATTGACGGAACACCAAAATGGAAGGTGTTTAGCCGTATTACATTACCGTTATTATCACCAACTGTCTTTTTCTTAACGATTACGTCAATTATCGGAAGCTTCAAAGTTTACAATGAAGTATTCGCTTTATTTGGTGGTAAACCAGGACCGGCTAATAGCTGTATGACGGTTGTATATTATATCTATGATATGTTCTACGGATCATCACAAGTACATAAAGCAGCAGCAGCTTCAATTATTTTATTTGTGATTATCTTAATTATCACAGGTATTCAAATGGTATTAAGTAAAAAATTAGTTCATTACAAATAGGGAGTGTGCTCAATGGAAGGTAATACAAATAAGGTTACGTCAGTATGGGCTAAAGTGTTAATTTACATTGCGCTATCACTTGGAGCAATTGTTATGCTTTTCCCGTTTATCTTCATGATTTTAACGTCATTAAAAACATATTCTGAATCAATTGCTGTGCCACCAAAAATTTTCCCAAGTATCGCACAGTTTGATAACTATAAAACAGCAATGGAGATGGCTCCATTCGATATTTACTTCAAAAATACAGTTATCTCGGCAGTTGGAAATACAATATTAACGATATTTGTAACTATCTTTGCTGCATTTGCATTTACAAGATATAAGTTTTTTGGAAGTAACACAATTTTCACTTTATTATTAGCAACAATGATGGTTCCTGGAGAAATGTTAATCATCCAAAACTATCAAACAGTTTCTGCGTTAGGATGGATCGATACGTTCAAAGGATTAATCATCCCTTATATTGCGAATGTGTTTTATATTTTCTTATTAAGACAATATTTCATGCAAATTCCGGAACAGTTATATAAAGCAGCTAAAATTGATGGATGTAGTGATTGGAAGTACTTATGGAAAATTATGATTCCAAATACGATTAGTGCGATTGTAACGATTGCAATCTTAAACTTCATTGCAAGTTGGAATGCATTCTTATGGCCATTATTAATCACAAACAAAGATAATATGCGTGTTTTAACGATCGGTTTAACACACTTTACAAATGAATCTGGATCACAAGTTCATTTACAAATGGCAGCCGCAACAATCATTATTATTCCAGTAGTAATTATTTACTTATTCTTACAAAAGTATATTATTAGTGGAGTAACACGTGGAGGATTAAAAGGTTAGGGTAACCTCATCTATAATCGTTAATTAAGCGTATTAAAGGAGTAACTCCTTTTATACATATATAATTCAATGTAAATTGAGTAGGAGGACTACAAAGTGAAGAAATTAATGACATCTTTATCACTTATGGCTGGGGTAACTACTTTAGCAGCATGTTCAAGTGGTAACAAAGAACAAACACCTGAAACATCAGAGATCGTAACGACAATTGAAAGTCCAGTAACGATTGAATTTTGGCATGCAATGTCAGGAACAAATCAAGAAGCTGTTGATGCGTTAGTTGAGCAGTTTAACTCAACAATTGGGGCTGAAAAAAACATTACGGTTAAACCTGTATATCAAGGACAATATACAGATTTAAAAACAAAAACAACAGCTGCATTAAAATCAGGGTCAGTACCAGCAATTGCTCAAGCATATCCTGATTGGGTTGCTGAATATTTACAGTCAGGTTCAGTAGTAAACCTAACTCCATACATCGAAAACACAGAAGTTGGAATTAACGATTTTGATGATATCATCGCATCATATCGCGCTGAAAATAGTCAATATGAAGGTGGACAATTCTATTCATTACCATTTAATAAATCAACAGAAGTTTTATACTACAATAAAACGTTCTTTGAGGAAAATGGTTTAACTGTTCCAACAACTTGGGAAGAATTAGAAACTTTATCAGCGACTATTAAAGAATTAACAGGAAATCCTGCATTTGGTATTGATTCACCACAAAACTACTTCATCACAATGGTTCAACAATTTGGTGGAGAGTATACAAACTCTCAAGGTGAAGTGTTATTCGGTGAAGATAATGCTAAAGCTGCTATTGAGGCTTTAGAGTTATTAAAACGTAATACAGATGCTGGATACTGGCGTTTAGCAGGAGAAGATAAATATCTTTCTGGACCATTCATGAGTGAATTAGTGTACATGTACACAGGATCATCTGCTGGATATTCTCATATTTCATCAGCTGATTTTGAAGTTGGAGTAGCTCCAATTCCTCAAGTTTCTGATGAAACAGGAGCAGTTATTCAACAAGGAACTAACGTTGTTGTATTTGATCAAAACAAATCATCAGAAGAAGTTTATGCAGCATACGAATTTGCTAAATATTTAGCATCATATGAAGGAAACTTAGCGTTCTCAACAACGACTTCATATTTACCAATTCGTGAATCAGTAATTGCTTCTGATGAATATCAAAACTACGTTGTAGAAGCTAACGATCAAACTAAAGTAGTAGGTCCAGAACAAGCAGATTACTACTTCTATGATCCATCATTCTACACAGATACATATTCTTCATATAACGTACGTACTGCAGTTGGACAAGCAGTAGAGCAAGTTGTATTAAATGGTGTATCTCCAGAACAAGCAGTTCAAGAAGCTCTTAACTCTTTAAAATAAATAAGAAGCTTAATAGTTAAATAGAGGTAGACTTCTACCTCTATTTTTCTTTATAATTAGTAAAAAAAGGAGGATTAAATACATGACAATTCAAGAAAAGATTATTAATAAAATTAAAGAATATCAGACCATTATTATTCATCGACACGTGATTCCAGATGGTGATGCCTATGGTTCATCGTTTGGTTTAGCTGAGTTGATACGTACCACATTTCCAGATAAAAAAGTATATGTCGTTGGTGAAGAGTTAGATTATTTAAACTATATAGGAACAACTGATAAAATTGAAGATTCTGTTTACAATAATGCTCTTGTTATAATTACTGATACGTCAAATGCTGCACGTATTTCAGATGATCGTTGGAGATTAGGAACTTATAAAATTAAAATTGATCATCACCCATTTTCAGATGAATATGCAGATATTGAATGGATTGACACATCATATACCTCAACGTGTGAAATGATCACATCTTTACTCATTGAACAACAATTAAAAATAAGTGATAATGGCGCACGCTGTTTATATAATGGAATCATTTCTGACACAGGACGTTTCTTATTTAGAGGGGTTTCGGAACAAACATTACGTTACGCGTCTACGCTACTAAAATATGACTTTGATATGATTGAATTATATGCACATATGTATACTCAATCTAAATCACTTGTACGTTTTAAAGGTTATGCATTATTAAACTTTAAAGAAACGAATAACGGGGTTGGTTATCTTAAATTAACGGATGAACAATTAAAAGAGTTTAATATTGATGAAAACTCTGCTTCATCACAAGTAAATACACTTGCCAATATTGAAGGAATTAAGATTTGGGCATTTTTTGTTGAGGATAAAGCTCAAGGAGATATCCGTGTCAATTTACGTTCAAGTGGAGCAGCAGTTAATGAAGTTGCTAAAAAATACGGTGGTGGTGGTCATCTTCAAGCCGCTGGAGCACGTGTTAATTCATGGGATACGATTGATGAAATGATTAAAGATTTAGACCAATTAGCACAACAAAATTAAAGGATGGTAAGATGAAGATTTTAATTACAAATGATGATGGAATTCAAGCACCTGGAATTCATGCATTAGCTGATATTGCCTCAAATTATGGTGAAGTATATGTGGTTGCGCCACATACGAATAATAGTGCAGTTAGCCATGGAATTACGATGCGTCGACCATTAAAGTCATATCCAACGGTTGTGAAAGGTGCCACATTAGCTATGGGGATTGATGGCACACCTGCTGACTGTGTCAAATATGCTTTAGCTCATTTAAAAATCAAGCCAGATGTCGTGTTATCTGGTATTAACGATGAACGCAATGTTGGAACAGATGTTTTATACTCTGGGACAGTTTCAGGTGCTATTGAAGCTAATTTATGTGGATATCCAGCCATTGCTGTTTCTACAACCGATTCAAACTTTAAAGTTGTAACAGATCATTTTCCTAATTTATTTGAAAAATTATTATCTGGTTTATTAACATCGGATACAACGATTAATATTAACTTTCCATCATTAGAGACGCCAAAAGGAGTTAAAGTGACGACGGTAGGAATTAGTCGATACGATGAGACTTATGTTGAAGAGGAAGACGGACATCGTTTATCAGGTCCGCTAATTGATATGGATCAGCCTGAAGAAACAGACGTTAAATCAATCATGAATGGCTATATTACGGTTACGCCTTTAAAATTTAAACTTTATGATGATGATAAAATTAATGAGTTTATGAAAGTATTTTAAAAGTAATGGTATTATCTAAATAAACAAAAAAGAGAGGCTACCTCTCTTTTTTATTTATTTAGATAATAGGGATGGTCGTTACTTTTTGTTGCTGACCATATGATTTTAAAATATGTTCAAGGATATTCATTCCTTTAATCAGTTGTTCCTCACTACAAGCGGCAAAGCTTAAACGAATATACTGTTTCATTTGATTAGCGTGATTGGCGGTAAATGTTGAACCTGGCATGACTAATAAGGAGTGTTGTTGACAAGCTTCACATAACGTTTTTGCATCAAGATAAGAAGGAAGTTTTACCCAAAAGTGTAATCCTCCATTAGGTTCATGAAAGTAAATCCCATACTGTTTTAACTTTTGAAGTTTTAAAAGCATCAGATGATATTTTTTTTCGTAGATATTTTTCATCTGAGTAATGTGTTGAGTCCAATCACCTTCACGTAAGTATAAATCAACCGTTCTTTGAATGAGTCCAGAAGAAGAGATATCGGTATGATGTTTTGCATTTAGAATGGACATAGCTAATTGAGGAGGAACAACCATGAATCCGATGCGAAGACCTGGCATTAATAATTTGGAGAAGCTCTTGATATAAATCACTCGTTGATAAGGATCGCTTGATTTAAAGCTTTTTGAGGATGAATCTGAATTAAAACAAATTTCAGACATGGAATCATCTTCAACAATATAGAAATTATATTTTTCAGCTAACTCAATAATTTTATTAATTTTTTCTTGAGAATAAGAAATCGTTGAAGGATTTTGAAATTTACTCATGAGATAAAGAAGTTTAGGTTGATATGTTTGAATAAGCGTTTCTAATTCATCCACATCTAATCCATCCTCCTCAATTGGTACTTCGTGAATCGTTACTTCACGAGAACTGAAAGCAGCTAAAGCCCCTGTATAAGTGGGGCATTCGACAATAATATGATCTTTTGAATTTAATATTGCCTTAGCAATAATATCGATTCCTTGTTGAGCACCTGATACAATTTGAAGATAGTCAGGTGAGGTGTTAATGGAATAGTTTTTCTTTAAGAATAGACAAAGACTTTCTCTTAAAGGAGCGTAGCCGTTACTTTCTTGATAACCAAAAACGTATCCTTGATCACGGTCTAATACGATATTGAGATACTTTTTAAAAGCGGTAATCGGAAAAACACTAGGATCAGGGGTTGCACTAGCAAAATTAATTTCATTTTCACCTAGTTGAAGATGCTGATGAGCGATTGACGGTGTAGAATGACTTTTAATAATAGGCGGTTGTTGAGAAGGCTCTTTTTCTAAAATAAAATACCCGCTTCCTTTTTTAGCTTGAATGAGTTCTTTTGTTTCAAGATGTTTATAAGCAGATACAATGGTTACCGTATTAACGCCAAGAAAGGTGGCCAGTTTTCTAATAGAAGGAAGCGATGAACCTGGGGATAATTGCTTCGTTTCAATCAATTGCTGTAATTGATTAGCTAGTTGTAAATACATGGGAATTGAGTTGTTTTTATCTAAGTGTATAGAAATAGGAAGCATCCTGATCAGTCCTTTTGAGATGATTAGTTTATCTTTATTAAGAAGTCAGTATAAACTGTTTCGATACAGTTATTATAAAAGATGGATACTATAATGTAAAGAACGTAAGATTGTGACACAGATTGATAAAATAATTCATTATTATTGAGTTACGATTAATAGTTAGAATGATGTCATCGTAACTGCGATACACGGATAAGGGGTAAAGTATCATTTCTATGTTGACGACATCACGTTTATGAATTAGAGAATCCTTAAGAATAAAACTTCAAAACAACCAAATACTAATAGTATCTTGAAGAAAGTATGTGATAGAAATGAAAAGACTCGTTGGGAAAATTACATTTTGTTTAATTTTTATCTTTTTAATGATAGTAGCAATCATTGATTATCATGAATCAGATAGAAATACGAGTCAGCCTGTTTCAACTATTTCTGTCGTTCATTACATCAGTCAGCAAGAAGCAGAAAAGTTACTGAAGGAAACGAAAGGTAATATTGTAATAGATGTTAGAAATAATAGTGAATATATAGCGTCTCACTTAGAAAATGCGATTAATATTCCAAGTAGAGAACTAAACGAACATTTGAATGAACTTGAGATCTATAAGGATAAGACGATTATTCTTTATTGTGAATCAGGTCATCGAAGTAAAACGGTAGCTTTACAACTAGAGGCCTTAGGATATAAAACTCTATATGTCATTGAAGGCGGTATAAATTAAAACATCTCTTAAATGAGATGTTTTTTAATATTTAAAGTTTTTTGAAAAATAAGTAAATAAACATAACAAAAATTGGAATTGTTAATATATTATATTGTAGCTCAAAGAAAAACGGAAGGAGGCGTTGAAATGGAAAGATGGAATTCTTATGATCAGTCAAACGATGTGAACGAAATCAAAACATTTGAGCCTTCTGTTCAAACCTTTGAGTCTACACCTCAGAGTCGTTCGAATCAATCTGATTACTTTGAGACTATAAGATGCGACATTCCAGTCATCGTAACAAGAATTGAACATCATCATTATTGCCATCAATATATTTATAGACCAGTCACAAAAAAAGAGGTTAATCATTATCATCGAGGGTCACAATTCTTCAAAAAAAGTTGTGACAAAGGTCAAAATACTGATAAGCAATAATGCCACTAATTTTTCTAAAAAAAAGGAGATATAAACATTATGAAACAATATGGTTGTTCACGTTTTATGGGTAAAGAAGAAGAAATGAAATATCAAAAACCTTGCTATGACGAAGAAAAATGGTATCCAGAAGAAGACGAATGCGAATTCGAAAAAGAAGAAAAATGGGGATGTAAACCACAACGTCCAGAACATGGATGTAGATGTAAAGTAGTGGTTGAGCCAACTGTATACTGTAAAGAAGAAAAACACTATCGTCATTGTGTAAAACACATTGTGCCAGTCGTTTGCAAACAAGTAGAAAATCATCACTATGATCATGAATATATTATTGAGAAAAAAGTGGTTAAAGAAAATAACCGCTACGATCATGGTCGTCGTAATGAAGATTGGTGCAAAGTTGCAGGTTGTGGTCGAGGAAAAAATGAAGACTGCGGTTGTGAATACTAGTCTGTTTTAAGTTGACGAATTGTCAATATAAATGCGACACTTGCTCATGAAATAGATCAAATGAAGTTTTCCAACCTAAACATTTTCGTGGTCGATGGTTAATGAGGCAGAGTGCCTCATTAACCTCTTTTTCAGTTACTCGTGCCAAGTCGGTCTTTTTCGGGAAGAATTCTCGAAGTAATCCATTGGCATTTTCATTACTTCCTCTTTGCCAAGAGGAATAAGCATCTGCGAAGTAAACAGGGACCTTTAAATCAGCCTCTACTTTGGAATAACAGGCAAACTCTTTTCCTCGATCAACGGTATAGGTTTTGAACGTGTCGTTAGGGAAGTGTTCATATAACTCTTGAATCGCTCGATACATCTCTGAAGCCGAGCGATTTTCTATTTTCACGGCCATATAAAAGCGTGTTTGACGTTCAACAAAGGTCGCTAAACACCCCTTACTTTTTCCACGACTTGAAACCACTGTATCTAATTCCCAGTGTCCGAATGTTTGGCGCTTTTTAACCTCTTTGGGGCGTTGATGAATCGAGGTTCCAATGTTAAATCGCCCACGTGTTTCTCGTGGTTTTCGACGCTTTCCTTTTTGTCTTAAACAGCTTAAATCTCCTGATAAAATCGTACCATCATAAATCCAACGATAAATGGTTTTAAATGAAATCACACCCTTTAAAACCGTATGAGAAATTTGTTCAGGCGACCAGGTTAACTTCAAATAGTGTTGAATGGTTTGAATGAGTTCTTCAGACTTTACTTCTTTACGGTGACAAGCTAAACGTCGTTTTCCGGCTAATTTCTCTGCTAGCTCAGCCTGATAAGTTTTCTGAGTATTTCGTTTCAATTCACGAGCAATGGTCGAGTGATGTCGATTCAATTGAGCTGCAATCTGTCTTGTCGAATAGCCCATTTTCAAAAGAACTTCTATACGTGTACGTTCAAATGTGGTAAGATGTTTATAACTCATAAATAGCTCTCCTTGTTAAGAATTTGGTGTGGTAACTTCATTCTATAACAAAGATCCTATTTATGAGCTTTTTTTTTATGTGTCGCACTTAATATTACAATCTGTCGTTTGTATAAATGAAGTTAAATGAGATAGAAGAAATGTATCCTTCATTACAGAACATAAAAATAGATACATAAGAAGTAAGATAAACTACCGAGTAAAATAAAAATATGAAAAACTTCGTGGTATCCAAAATATTTAAAAATTTGCCAATCAGGCTTAATCGTATAAAGAATTCCACCTATTGTATAAAGAACACCACCGAAAATAAGAAGTGTCACACCATTCGTACTTAAAGCAATCAGTAATGGTTCAAAGGCAAAAATCACTAACCATCCCATTAAAATATAAATTGAAGTCGATAGCATACGAGAACAGTTAAACCAAGCGAGTTTAAATATACTTCCGTAAATAACGATAAAAAATAAGAAAATAACCCTAACAAAAATTGGAATTATTAATATATTATATTGTAGCTCAAAGAAAAACGAAAAGAGGCATTGAAATGAAAAGATGGAATTCTTATGATCAGTCAAACGATGTGAACGAAATCAAAACATTTGAGCCTTCTGTTCAAACCTTTGAGTCTACACCTCAGAGTCGTTCGAATCAATCTGATTATTCTGAGACTATAAGATGCGACATTCCAGTCATCGTAACAAGAATTGAACATCATCATTATTGCCATCAATATATTTATAGACCAGTCACAAAAAAAGAGGTTAATCATTATCATCGAGGGTCACAATTCTTCAAAAAAAGTTGTGACAAAGGTCAAAATACTGACAAGCAATAATGCCACTAATTTTTCTAAAAAAAAGGAGATATAAACATTATGAAACAATATGGTTGTTCACGTTTTATGGGTAAAGAAGAAGAAATGAAATATCAAAAACCTTGCTATGACGAAGAAAAATGGTATCCAGAAGAAGACGAATGCGAATTCGAAAAAGAAGAAAAATGGGGATGTAAACCACAACGTCCAGAACATGGATGTAGATGTAAAGTAGTGGTTGAGCCAACTGTATACTGTAAAGAAGAAAAACACTATCGTCATTGTGTAAAACACATTGTGCCAGTCGTTTGCAAACAAGTAGAAAATCATCACTATGATCATGAATATATTATTGAGAAAAAAGTGGTTAAAGAAAATAACCGCTACGATCATGGTCGTCGTAATGAAGATTGGTGCAAAGTTGCAGGTTGTGGTCGAGGAAAAAATGAAGACTGCGGTTGTGAATACTAGTCTGTTTTAAGTTTTAAAAGCTGAGTTCTTAAGGACTCAGCTTTTTTGTTTGTATAAATGAAGTTAAATGAGATAGAAGAAATGTATCCTTCATTACAGAACATAAAAATAGGTACATAAGAAGTAAGATAAACTACCGAGTAAAATAAAAATATGAAAAACTTCGTGGTATCCAAAATATTTAAAAATTTGCCAATCAGGCTTAATCGTATAAAGAATTCCACCTATTGTATAAAGAACACCACCGAAAATAAGAAGTGTCACACCATTCGTACTTAAAGCAATCAGTAATGGTTCAAAGGCAAAAATCACTAACCATCCCATTAAAATATAAATTGAAGTCGATAGCATACGAGAACAGTTAAACCAAGCGAGTTTAAATATACTTCCGTAAATAACGATAAAAAATAAGAAAATAACCCTAACAAAAATTGGAATTATTAATATATTATATTGTAGCTCAAAGAAAAACGAAAAGAGGCATTGAAATGAAAAGATGGAATTCTTATGATCAGTCAAACGATGCGAACGAAATCAAAACATTTGAGCCTTCTGTTCAAACCTTTGAGTCTACACCTCAGAGTCGTTCGAATCAATCTGATTATTCTGAGACTATAAGATGCGACATTCCAGTCATCGTAACAAGAATTGAACATCATCATTATTGCCATCAATATATTTATAGACCAGTCACAAAAAAAGAGGTTAATCATTATCATCGAGGCTCACAATTCTTCAAAAAAAGTTGTGACAAAGGTCAAAATACTGATAAGCAATAATGCCACTAATTTTTCTAAAAAAAAGGAGATATAAACATTATGAAACAATATGGTTGTTCACGTTTTATGGGTAAAGAAGAAGAAATGAAATATCAAAAACCTTGCTATGACGAAGAAAAATGGTATCCAGAAGAAGAATGTGAATTCGAAAAAGAAGAAAAATGGGAATACGAATCAAAACGTCCAGAATACGGATGTGGATGTAAACCACAACGTCCTCAACATGGATGTGGAGGTAGACCACAACGTCCAGAATATGGATGTAAAGTAGTTGTTGAACCAACTGTATACTGTAAAGAAGAAAAACATTATCGTCATTGTGTAAAACACATTGTGCCAGTTGTTTGCAAACAAGTAGAAAATCATCACTATGATCATGAATATGTTATTGAGAAAAAAGTTGTTAAAGAAAATAACCGCTACGATCATGGTCGTCGTAATGAAGATTGGTGCAAAGTTGCAGGTTGCGGTCGAGGAAAAGGTGAAGACTGCGGTTGTGAATACTAGTCTGATTTAAGTTTTAAAAGCTGAGTTCTTAAGAACTCAGCTTTTTTTGTTGATAAATGAGGTAGAAGAAATGTATCCTTCATTACAGAACATAAAAATAGATACATAAGAAGTGAGATAAACTACCGAGTAAAATAAAAATATGAAAAACCTCGTGATATCCAAGATATTTAAAAACTTGCCAATCAGGCTTAATCGCATAAAGAATGCCGCCTATTGTATAAAGAACACCACCTAGAACAAGAAGCATCACACCATTTGTACTTAATGCAAGTAATAATGGTTCAAAGGCAAAAATCACTAACCATCCCATTAAAATATAAATGGAAGTCGATAGCACACGAGAACAATTAAACCAAGCGAGTTTAAATATAATTCCACATATAGCGATTATTGAGACAATACTAAATAAAATCCATCCTGATTTTCCATTTAAGACCATTAGACAAAAAGGTGTATAAGAACCTACAATTAATACAAATATCATACTGTGATCAAGCCGTTGTAAAAAATTAATGACAGGATCTGATGAAATAATCATATGATAAGTAGCTGATGTTGCGTAAAGTAATAGCATACTTAGACCAAAAATAATTACAGATATTAATCCAGTCAATGTGTAATTTTCCATAACGACTTTAAAAACCATTGCAACTAAAGCAATAAGAGATAAAATAGCACCTACTAAATGAGTTAATCCATTAATCGGTTCTCTTATGTAATTGTTCATATTTAATCCTCCTCATAATAACTATATCAATTATATTAATTATAGTTATGATTCATGTCATTTAGTGTCTAAAAATAAACTATAAACATGATTTAACGATATAAATATACTAGTTATAATACTTAGTTTTTTCATTCGCTATGTTTCTTATAAGTTAGAAAACGCATCTCTTATTATAGGACTGAAATATTGACATAAATCCAGTGTAAACGGATGAATACAAGACTAAGTTTGTATCATTTTGTTCTAATTCATTCATTCAACTCATATATTTTTATCATATTATGGGGAGGAGAATATATGATGTTAGAGATGATTATGCCATACGTTAAGTGGATTGGATTAGCTCTTTTTGTTATTTTTATATTATTAATTCTTTGGAAAAAGGCGCCACAAGATAAGGCCATTGTTGTGACAGGATTAAGACGTCGAGTGATTAGTGGGAGTGGAGGAATTGTTATTCCATATCTTGAACAAGTATCAAGAATTTCACTTGAGAATATTAAAGTAGAAGTTAAAACTCATGAATCACTAGATAGTAATGGAGTACCGATTGATACAGATGGAGTTGCGATTATTAAAGTTAACTCAGATCCAAAAAGTGTTTTATTAGCAGTGGAGCAATTCAATACAGGACGTGAAAAAGAAACGATTAATGTGATTAAAGAAACTGTACAGGATGTATTAGAAGGAAAGCTTCGCGAAATTGTTTCTAAAATGAGTATTGAAGAAATATACAAAGATCGTGAGATGTTTTCTCGTGAAGTTGAAAATGTTGCTAAAGAAGACCTTGAGCAAATGGGACTTGAAATTAAGACATTTACGATTCGTGACATCGATGATACAAAAGGTTATTTAACGGCTTTAGGAGCAAAACAAATTGCTGAAGTTAAGAAAAATGCAGCAATTGCAGAAGCAGAGGCAGAAAGAGATCGAATGCAAAAAACATCGGAAGCAAAACGTCTTGGAACAGAAGCACAGTTAAAAGCGGAAACTCAGATTGCCCTAGCTAAAAAAGAAAAAGAATTACAAATTCAGGCCTATAAAGAAGAAGAACAAAAAGCCCAAGCTAAGGCTGATTACGCTTATGAAGTTGAACAAAATATTGTGAAAAAGAATGTCATTGAGGCGTTAAAAAATACCGAGTTATTTGAAGAACAACGACAGACTGAAATTGCGATGCAACAATCGATCAAACAAGAAAAAGAACTTGAAGCAACCGTTAAAAAGGTAGCAGAAGCACAAAAATATAAAGAACAACAAGAAGCTGATGCTAACCGTTATGCCATTATTAAAAATGCAGAAGCAGAAGCTGAATCGATTCGAATTAAGGGGGCAGCAGAAGCAGAAGCCACTCGTATGAAAGGTCAGGCTTTAGCGGAAGCCATGAAGGCAGAGGCAGAGGCTATGCGTGAAAAAGCAGAGGCTTATAAGCAGTATGGAGAAGCTGCTGTTGTTCAGATGATCGTTGAAAAGTTACCTGAACTTGCTAAAAATATAGCAGAACCACTAGCACAGACAGACAAAATTGTTATTATTGATAATGGAGGCGGAAATGGTGCAGCAAGAGTCACGCAAAATGTAACTAAAATAATGTCAGAAATTCCGGAAGTGGTTGAATCATTAACAGGAATCAATCTCATTAATCTGATTTCTTCTTTTGAAGCATCCTTCCCTCAAGTAACTGAAGATGAAAGAAGTGAATAAAAAGGCCAAGGGCCTTTTTATTTTTTGACAAAGAAAGTGTTAAATTTTAAAGAATAAAATGTCGTAAAAATAGATAATAATTCGGATTTGATCGAAATTTATGTTATACTAAAGACATAAAAATGTTATAGGTAGGGTTATGAATTTATGAAATGTATGTATAAAAGGAAATTAGTTAAACTTGGAATTCCTTTAGGGGTAGTTGGTATTATTCTTTCAATGAGTTTAACTCAAAATATGACAACTTCAGCATTAAAACAAGAAGAAACTAAAGAGAAAGAGATTTATGTGGCTAAAGCAGATGAAGTCACGAATACCGTAAATGACAATCAAAGAGATGAAGAGAAAACAGAGCAAAAGCAGGAACAAGTTGAAGAAAAACATCCCATTAACTATGTTTCTAAACCTACGTTTTATCAAAATGTTATCACCGTCTCAAATCCCGACTCAATGTTAGTGCTTGTTAACAAAAATTACGCTTTAAACGAAGATTATGAACCAAGTGATTTAGTGTTACCGAATGTTTTATCGACTGATTATAATCAAAATCAAAATATTTACTTACGTAAAGAAGCTGCCATCCATCTTGAACAGCTATTTTATGCCGCTCAAAATGAAGCGGGTTTAACATTATTAGCAAGAAGTGGTTATCGTTCCTATCAAACACAAATTTCATTATATGATCGATACGTTTCACAAAATGGAACAGAAAAAGCAGATACATTCAGTGCAAGGGCAGGGCATAGCGAACATCAGACAGGGTTAGCTATGGATGTAACGGCGGATAGTGTTAATAGACAATTAGTTACCGATTTTGGACTAACACCAGAAGGAATTTGGTTAAAAGAGAATGCTCATCGATTCGGCTATATTATTCGTTATTTAGAAGGTCGTGAAGATGAAACAGGTTATCAGTATGAACCGTGGCATATTCGTTATGTTGGGGTAGAAGCTGCAACTGAAATTTATGAAAATAATTGGATTTTGGAACAATATTTAAACAAAAAGAGCTAAAAACTTTAGCTCTTTTTGTTTTGTCATGAGTTATGAATTTAAGTTTTTTTAGTCGAGATTTCCACCCATCTAATATTTAATGAAAAAGAAAAAACGCCTACTTACGTAGACGTTTTTTTGGAACAGATAATTAAGCTTTGTTAATTGATCCGAATAATTCCATTTTTTCTTTAACTGTAGCTTTGATTGCTTCGAATCCTGGGTTTAATAATTTACGAGGGTCGAATCCTTTACCTTCTAAATCTTTACCAGCTTCGATGTATTTACGAGTAGCTTCTTGGAATGCTAATTGGCATTCTGTGTTAACGTTGATTTTAGCAACACCTAAAGAGATTGCTTTTTTGATCATTTCTTCAGGAATTCCTGTTCCACCATGTAATACTAATGGAGTGTTTCCAGTTGAAGCGTTGATTGCTTCTAAAGCATCGAATGCTAAACCAGCCCAGTTTTCTGGGTATTTACCGTGGATATTTCCGATACCAGCAGCTAACATAGTTACTCCTAAGTCAGCGATTTGTTTACATTCAGCTGGATCAGCAACTTCACCTTTACCAACTACACCGTCTTCTTCTCCACCGATTGATCCAACTTCAGCTTCTAAAGATAAACCTTTTTCAGCAGTTAATTTAACCATTTCAGTTGTTTTAGCGATGTTTTCTTCAATTGCATAGTGAGAACCATCAAACATGATTGAAGAGAATCCAGCCGCCATAGCGTCTAAAGCACCTTGGTAGCTTCCGTGGTCTAAGTGTAATGCAACAGGAACAGTGATGTTTAATTCTTTCATCATTCCGTTAACCATACCTACGATTGTTTCGTAACCGCACATATATTTTGCAGCACCTTCAGAAACACCTAAGATAACTGGTGAATTATTTTCTTGAGCAGTTAATAAGATTGCTTTAGTCCACTCTAAGTTGTTGATGTTGAATTGACCAACAGCATATTTACCTTCATAGGCTTTTTGTAACATATCTTTAGCAGAAACTAACATGTTGTTACCTCCATTGTATTATGAAATTATCGGGTAAAGAGATTTTTAGATGACTCTTTAGTCTTCTCTTCCCCAAAGTAATTATAACGGATGTTGTAACAAAAAGAAATAAAAATGTTTCATTTTCCAGTTGACTGAATAAGGCAAAATAATACTTCCTATAATAGAGTATTTAATTCTTTTTAATAAAAGGGTTATTATTTAGATATTTTTTCGTTAGTCAATTGATGCTTCATAAAAAGGCGCTCGAAGTATCGCTTCATTAAAGCCACAATTGGAACAGAGATGATCATCCCAACCGCTCCTAAATAGCTTCCCCCGACTAATATAGCGATAAAGATCCAAACAGGAGCCAATCCAACGCTATCACCTAAAATTTTAGGCTGAATAATGTTTCCATCGATTTGTTGATAAATAATTAATAAAACACAACCTAAAATACCTAGTTTAACATTTGTAAATATTCCAAGAATTAAAGCTAGTGCTGCACCAATAATCGGCCCGATATAAGGGATAACATTGGTAATCCCAGCGATAACCCCAATCAGTAAGGCAAATGGATGGCCGATAATTAATAATAAAGTAGTGGATGCGATTCCTACAATTAAAGCATCTAGTAATTGACCTAAAATGAAATTTCCAAAGACTTCATGTAAATCTTTTAGAAAGTATTTAATTCGCTGTCTTAACTTAGAAGATAAGAGAATAATTGAGACATTATCAATGGTTTTTAAAATAGCCTCACGATCCTTTAAAAAATAAAAGGTTAAGATAATGGTAGCAACGAGATGAATGAAAAAACTTGCAACATTGGTGATCACGCCACTTCTAGAATCAAAAATGGTCGTTAGAAATTGACTGAGAAAATTAGTAATATAAACGGCTAACCTTTGAATTTGTGTCTCACTGATATAAATAGATTCAAAATAAGGAGATATTTTTGCTAACCAATCGGTTAAAATCGTTTGAAAATTAGGTAATGCTTCTCCAATCGTCAATAAATTTTGAAAAAGTGGAGGAATTAGTAGTTTAGTTAAAAATGTAATGAATCCAAAAATCAGGATAACAAGCGCTAGAAGGCTAATTAAGCGCGTCGTTTTATGAGATAACTTTTGATTAGTGATTTTAATCCATAAAATGTGAACGAGGCGTTCAATAAAACGCAAAGGACGGTATAAAATGTAGGCTAGAACAAAGGCGTATATAATAGGAGAAATAATCGATAAAAATGTAAATAGTATATTCTTTACAAAGAAGAAAATATCTACTGAATGTCGAGAGACTTGATAGACGAATAACAAAATACTTCCAATGATTAACGTGATGACCCCGATATTCAAGTAATTTTTATTAAATTTAAATTTATCGAACATAAATAACGCCACTCCTTAATTCGGATAGTGTTTAAATTCCTTTCTAATTAAAAAGATACAAATACCCGAAATGATTAGATCAGTAATAGGTTGTGCTAACCAGACACCATTTAACCCTATAAATTTAGGTAAAATTAGAAGAAGTGGAATCAGTAAAATAATTTGTCGTAAAATAACCAATCCAATCGAGAGTTTAGACTGTCCAATCGATTGAAAAAAGTTTGGACCTGTTGTCGCAAGCGCACAAAGTGGAAAGGTGAATAAATATAATTTTAATCCACTAACAGTTGAAGCTAATAAACTTTGATCAGAGTTGAAGAATTGAACCAGTGTCTCAGGAACGAGTTGAATTAAAATAAATCCAATCGTGAAAATAGTCGTTTCTGCAAGACTTCCATTAAAAGAGTAAGTATTACTATATATCTGGAAATATAATAAACAATATAACAAAAGTTGTATTCCTAAAGAGTTAATCGTCGAGGAATTAGGTTCAAATATTAGAAGTATTAATCGAGTGTTAAAGCAGCTACGACTTGGATTAAGGTAAAATCTAACAAGAACTAGGCACCTTTATTGACAAACTAAATCTATCAGCATATACTAATCATATGAATATATGAATATCTATTCACATGATTTGGAGGCGAGTTCTTATGGAGAATGATAAAACATTTAAGTTAGCTTTATTGGGTTTAGATTGTGCTAATTGTGCAAATAAAATTGAAGAACGGGTTAATCGTCTTTCGGATGTTGAAGAAGCAACGTTAAATTTTTCAACTAGCCGATTAACGGTTTCAATTAATGATCCACAGGTTAAATTAGAAGTCATTGAAGAAATTAAAAAGATTGTGGAACAGTTAGAACCAGATGTCACAGTCATAGAAAATAACTCAGGTGAAGTTTTGAATCAAAATCAGTGTTGTCAGGGGGATTGTTCACGACATGATGAACAACACTTACATAAACATGCATCTAGTCACGAGCATATTGTTAGAGAGCTTAAAGTCATAGAAATTTTGAAAGAACAAAAAAACTTATTACTTGGATTTGTTATTTTCTTAATTGCTGTCTTATTTCCATTACAACAACGCGTTGAGATTGTTTTGTATCTAATGAGTTACTTACTTATTGGTGGTAACGTCATCGGGGCTTTTTGGCGTCATATTAAACGTGGTGAAATATTTGATGAGAACTTTTTGATGACAGTGGCAACTGTTGGAGCCTTTTGTATTGGAGAGTATCCAGAAGCAATTGCGGTTATGTTATTTTATGAGATTGGTGAACTTTTTCAAAGTTATGCGGTCAATCGTTCACGCCATTCCATTACAAGTTTGCTTGATATACGTGCCGATCACGCCAATTTAGTGACTGAATCTTCAGTCGAAGAAGTGAATCCAGAAGTTGTTTCAGTTGGGGATTATATTATCATTAAACCTGGTGAACGTGTTCCATTAGATGGAGAAATCGTTGAGGGGCAATGTTATTTAGATACATCAGCATTAACCGGGGAATCTGTTCCACGCCTTGTTTCGGTAGGAGACCCCATTTTATCGGGATGTATCAATACGAATGCTTTAGTCAAAGTGAGAGTCACTAAAGTAGCAGGTGAATCAACAGTGGCACGTATTTTAGAATTAGTAGAGAATGCTTCGTCTAAAAAAGCACAAACTGAAAGATTTATTACAAGATTTGCACGTGTGTATACACCGATTGTTGTGTTATTAGCCTGTTTAATTGCTATTATTCCACCGCTTGTTTTTCAAGGAAATTTCTCGACTTGGTTATATCGAGCCCTTAGCTTTTTAGTGGTTTCTTGTCCATGTGCTTTAGTGGTATCTATTCCACTTGGATTTTTTGCAGGACTGGGGGGAGCCTCTAAACAAGGGGTTTTAATCAAAGGGGGAAATTATTTAGAGACATTAACGCATGCGGATACTGTTGTTTTTGATAAAACAGGAACGTTAACAAAAGGCGTTTTTAAAGTCATTGAAACCCATCCAGTAAATATGACTGAAGACACATTTATTAAATTTGCGGCTTATGCTGAAAGTCAGTCTAATCATCCAATTGCCAAATCAATTGTTGAGGCTTATGGTTATTCCATTGATGAAACAGTTATTTCAAGTTATGAAGAAGTAGCTGGTAAAGGGATTAAAGCTGTTGTTAATGAGCAACAGATTTTAATAGGAAATGCGACTTTAATGAAAGAATTCAGTCTTGAAGTGTTATCGGTTAGTGCAACGGGAACAATCATTCATATGGCTGTGGATCAAGTATATGTGGGTTATATCGTTATAGCTGATGAGATTAAAGAAACTTCAAAAGCGGCTATTTCAAAATTAAAACAACAAGGTGTTTCACAAGTTATTATGTTAACGGGTGATCAAGAAAGAATTGCTAAACAAGTAGCAGAAGAATTAGGTGTCGATCGAGTTTATGCTGAATTGTTACCTTACCAAAAAGTTGAACATGTTGAACAGTTATTAGCTAATCAATCTAAAAATAAAAGCTTAGTATTCGTTGGAGATGGAATGAATGATGCGCCTGTCTTAGCACGTGCCGATGTTGGTGTAGCGATGGGAGCAATTGGGTCAGATGCAGCCATTGAAGCGGCGGATGTTGTTTTAATGGAAGATGATCCGATGGCATTAGTCAAAGCCATTGATCAGGCGAAACAAACGAAGTTCATTTTATATCAAAACATTATTTTTGCTTTAGGTGTTAAAATATTAGTGATGATTTTAATTGCATTTGGATTAGCAACGATGTGGGCGGCTGTTTTTGCAGATGTCGGTGTCACTGTTTTAGCTGTGATTAATAGTACACGTGCGTTAAAATCAAAAAAATAAAAGTGATCAAAAGGATATCCTCATCAATGAAGATATCCTTTTTCATTTCTTTAGAAAATCTTAAGTTTTCTTTTGGCTTTTTCTTTAGGAGTTCTTGTTATGATAAGTTCGTAAGATTCACAGCAATTGGGTAAGCTTATTCTAAGTGGTATAATAACAGTAAAGGACACGTTGGAAAGAGGGATTTTATGAATCAATCACATATTTTAATTGTTGAAGATGAAAAAGAGATTGCACTTGCGATTGAGGCATATTTGACGAATCAAGGTTATAAAGTGAGTCTAGCAAGTAACGGAGTTGAAGCGCTTGAACTAGTAGAATCAATCCCGATTGATTTGGCGATTGTAGATGTCATGATGCCTAAAATGGACGGAATTACATTCACGATGAAGCTTCGTGAATACTATCATTTTCCTGTCATTATGCTATCTGCTAAATCGGAAGAAGTGGATCAAATTATGGGATTAAATATGGGGGCTGATGACTATGTCACGAAACCGTTTCGACCTCTTGAACTTTTAGCTCGTGTCAATTCACAGTTACGACGTTATAAGAAGTTTACGACTGCTACCCAAGAGGTTAATCAACATCTCATCACGATTGGGGGACTTGAGATGAATACAGAAACGAAGGAATTTACGGTCGATGAAGTACCGGTTAAATTAACCCCCATCGAATACAAGATTTTAAATTTATTAATGAAACATCCGGGACGTGTTTTTCCAACCGAGGAAATTTATGAAAGAATTTGGAATGAGACGGCTATCAATACGGATACGATTATGGTTCATATCCGTAACATTCGAGAAAAAATTGAAATTGATCCGAAAAAACCAAAATATTTAAAGGTGGTGTGGGGCGTTGGCTACAAAATTGAAAAACAGTAAGGTTTTTATTTCACTTGTCTCTTTTTTATTTTTATTTCTTTTAGCGATAGGAATCTGTTTTAGCTATCCTAAAATTGATGAGATTTCAAAATTAAGGGGTTACAATTATTTTGAAAGGTATGATTTTTATGAGATTCTTAATAAGGAAAGTTATGAACTTTACCTTCAACAGCTCGTTAAAAGTAAAGAAAACCAAACATTATTACCTGAAGATATCTTTTTATTAGAAACGGTAGAGGACCGTTTAGAAATTTTTCAAGCGTTGAAAAATGGCTATTACGAAGAGGATGATTATTATCAATGTGAAAGAGATGATAATAACGAAAACTCAACGATAACAAATACGGAGACGCTCTCTAGTCAACAATCAGTTTGTGCCTTATTAGATTCATTCGATGAAGAAATTGAATCGATTCCTGATCAAGTGTTTAATAGGTTATCTAAAGAAGAACAACTCATTCTAATTGAACCCATGCTTAATAGAAGTTTAGAGAATTTAGAATCGAGTTTAATAGATTATCAAATCGAAAATTTATCTTACTTTGTCATTAATCATGAGACAGGTGAAAAAATAGGGGATGAATCGTTACAACAGTTATTGACCGCTGGAGCAAGTAATGAACTCAACGACTTATATCAATATTACGTGGTCTTAAATTACGATGTGAATGGAAATTTAGAAGTGGAGCAATTATTTGGTGCTGAGTTTAAGCAAAAATCAAAATATGAACCAGCCGTTATTGATGCTAAACAAGAGGTTAAAAACTATTTTATTGATCCTTATTTTTTACGTCAGTATGTAAATATTGATGTTAAGCCGATTAAAGATACGACATTTGTTTATGCGGTCCCTAAAACACTCATCTATTATGATGAGATTTCAAGACAACAGGAGACTTATTCGTATTGGGGAGTTCAGGAAGCCTTAATGCCAATCAGTTTCGTTACTGGTTTTATCATTTTTATCTTTAGTTGTTTAATTCCTATTCAGACAGTCAGAAAAAATAAACTGATTCATCATTTCTTAAGTTGGCCAATTGAAACATTGCTATTGACGGCAACACTTCCGGTTGCGATTTTTGTGGAGTTATTGCCAAGTCTGGTGCACGATACGATACATTCTGAATTTAATTATTTCTTAAGTGCTTATTTTAGCAATGAAATGATGAATAGAGTGGTATTCATATTAAATCTGATCATTTGGTTTGTGGTCTTAGCATGGATTTTTATTTTAAGCTTATATGTTAGAAATTTACTGAAACAAGGATGGAAACTCAGTCTTAAAGAGAATTGTTGGACGTATCGAATCTATCGATTTATCCTTAAAAAACTAAATGCCTTTTTAGTTTTTGATTTAAAAGAAAAAAATAAAAAACGATTATTCATGATCGTTTTTGGACAGTTTATCATTTTATCTCTTTTTTGCTTAGGATGGTTCTTTGGAATTTTTGGAGTCTTTATTTATAGCATCATCTTATATTTCATTCTTCGCAAAAAGATGATAGAAATAGAGGAGAATTATGCTCGTTTATTCAAGGTGACAAAGCAGTTAGCAGATGGAAACCTTGACGTTGAAATGAACGAAAATCTTGGAATCTTTAATGCCTTCAAAGAAGAAGTTAGACAAGTTCAAGACGGATTAAAAAAAGCGGTGGATGCAGAAGTTAAAAGTCAGAGAATGAAGACAGAATTAATTGCGAATGTCTCACATGACTTAAAGACACCGTTAACATCTATTATTACGTACACTGATTTATTAAAAGATAAAAATTTAAGTGATGAAAAGCGTGCACAATACTTAGAAACGTTAGATCAAAAATCCCATCGATTAAAAGTACTAATCGAGGATTTATTTGAGATGAGTAAGGCAAATAGCGGGAATATTACAATGAACTTACAAGAAGTTGATATTACTTCTTTAATGAAGCAAACCCTGCTAGAACTCGAAGATAAAATTAAAGAAGCAAATTTAATGATTCGTTCAAACTTCCCAGATCATAAAGTCACCCTGATGCTTGATAGTGATCGCATGTTCCGTGTTTTTGATAACCTCATCTTAAATATGACAAAATATGCTATGCCAAGCACACGAGCATATCTTGAGATTGTAGAGAATGACAATCAAGTACAAATTATTTTTAAAAACATATCAGCCGAAGAAATTAACGTAAATGTGAATGAATTAATGGAGCGCTTTGTTCGTGGAGATCAAGCTCGTCATACTGAAGGTTCAGGACTAGGACTCGCGATTGCTAAAAGCTTTGTTGAGCTTCAAGGAGGAACACTTCAAATTCAAGTCGATGGTGATTTGTTTAAAGTCATGCTGACATTTAATAAATAAACGAAAAGCACTGAAGTTTTTTCAGTGTTTTTTATTTGTAAATAATAGACATTTTTAATAATAAGGGATTGCGTGTTTAAAAGATGCCCCCCTATAATTAAATCAATGAAGTGAAAAAGTAGTTACTCTATAGATTAGGAAGTGATGAAATGAAAGTTTTAAATATTGGGTCATGTAATATTGATTATATTTATGAAGTCAATCACATGGTACGTCCAGGTGAAACCCAAACGGTTCAAAATTTACAAGTGGTGAGTGGTGGTAAAGGCCTAAATCAATCGATTGCTTTAGCTAAAGCAGGCGTTGACGTGTATCATGCAGGTTTAATTGGAAAAGATGGAACGCTCTTAAAAGAAACGTTAGAGAGATATGATGTGAAAACTGATTATGTTCATGAAGTAGAGGGCCCAAGTGGTCATGCCATTATTCAAATAGATGCAAACGGAGAAAATAGTATTCTCGTTTATCCAGGAGCTAATCATTTGTTTGATGAACAGAAGATTGATGGACTTTTCACTCACTTTGAAGCGGGAGACCTTCTTTTATTACAAAATGAAATCAATGAAATGCCACTTATTGTGAATAAAGCTTACGAAAAAGGATTTAAAATTGCAATTAATCCCGCTCCGTTTAATGATCAGATTAAACAAATTCCACTTCATTTAGTTGACTATTTAATTTTAAATGAAATAGAGGGACAAGATTTAACAAAAGAAACGGATGACTTTAAAGTGTTAGAGAAATTAAAAACGATGTATCCAAAAACTCATCTGTTATTAACACGCGGAAGTAAAGGAGTTCTTTATGCTCATGAAGATGTCATGATTGAACAATCCGCTTATAAAGTAGAGGTAGTGGATACAACTGCGGCAGGGGATACGTTTATTGGATATTTTATTTCAGGACTCGTTCGTGATTTATCAATGGATGACATTTTAAAATTAGCCTCTTTGGCTTCTTCAATTACGGTTACACGAAAAGGGTCTTCTACATCGATTCCTACACTAGAAGAAGTATTGAAAAAACAAGCGAAGGAAAAGTCAGAAATCGGTAAGTAAACGAAAATTAAGTACTCATCAACTACTTAATAAAATCTATAGAATCACTAAGAGATTAATACATTTTAATAATACTAAAAGAACTCCCTTCATATGATTTAAAATACATTTTAGGTGAAGGGAGATGATTAGATGAAGAAATTTTTAGGGAATTCTCTTTATCGTTTATATCGGGTTGTTTTAAAATTAATTCTTAGTATCATCCCCACGGTTACAATGGGTATCTTTTTTATTAAACAACTGATCCTATTTAATTTTAAGTCTGAAGAAATAGTTTTAAAAGTTGCTAAGTTATCGACTGGGTTAATAGTAGTTGCTATTCAATCTATGATTTGTTGCTTAGTTGGACTAACGATTATTTTTATTTTAATGAGACTTTGTTCTTTTCCTAGTCATCAAATCAATGTTGATTCACTCGAGAATTATCTTTTTAATAAGAGGGAAAGGTCACGTTTGATTTCACATAGCAACTCTTGTTTTAATATGATAGGAATAGTCGTCTTAGTGTGGGTGCTTTGCTTTCAACCTCACTTTATTGCGAGTTATCAAGTCGTTGATGGAACGTTTCAAATGGTAGAGCCACTGTTTAATGAATCGGTATTACGAAATTATCATCCACTTATTTTTACAGTATATGGACTAGGTTTAGTCTATTATGGATTTCAATTAAGATTAGACAAGTGGTCATTTAATTTTATTATGTTAAAATTTGTGTATAAGATTAGTGCTTATTTACTATTTTGTGCGATGCTTTTAAATCAATCACTTTTTAATGAACAATATTTTACAACTTTATTTGCTTTTAGTCACTTAAACTGGACGATGGATTGGTATGTTTTGAGTCGTTTTTTAATCGTCAGTTCATTATTAAGTTTAATTAGCGATCTCGGTCCATGGAAAGTGAAAGATCAAAGAAGTTAAGGGAGACGGATTAAAATGAATGTTCTGGATGGATTAACCCTTCTTTTCTAAGTCATTTGAAAAGAAGGGGATAAATATGTTTAAAAATGATGAATTAAATCAAATAGCATTTCCATTAATGTTAAGTAATGTTTTATCTTTAGTAATTGGTCTTTGTGATCAAGCGATGATTGGACATTTATCAATCAGTAGTTTTGCAGCTGTTGGAATCGTAGCTAGTTTTATTAATAGTATAACAGGTGTTTTAGGAGCTATTTCAATTAGCTTTAATATTTTAGCTGCTAGAGCTTATCGAAAATCCTTATTATTTAAAGCGTATATTCAATCTCAAGTGGTGTTAAGTTTTATCATAGGCGTTATCAGTTATGTAGCAATAGGGTTTAGTAAAGAGTTTATTTTTCATGAGTTATATCAATTAAAAGGGCAGGTGCTGATTGATGCCTTATCTTATGCTAAGATTTTTAGTCTCTCGATTGGACTAAACTTGTTATTGTTCACAGTTTCAACCTATTTAAAAATTACGAATCAAACGAACTATATTTTAGTTGGTAATGTCGTAGCGGCTATCAGCAATGTCATTTTAGATTTCATTTTCATTTATGGACTTAATTTCGGAATGATAGGAAATGCCGTAGGTTCCATTCTAGCTTTGTGTTTCAACCTTATAATCTATCTTTTTTTCCTACGATCAAAATGGTGTTGGCAGCCTGTTATTATTAAGTTACGATTGATGAAAAAATGTATGTTTCATTCTTTTTCATTTATGGTTCAGGAATTTTTAGAAAGTACCATTTTAGTTTTAGTGTTAAATATATTAATTGCTCGTATTGGATTACTTGAAGTATCTGTGTTTAACTTAGTAAATCTTTTGTTAGAAATCTCATGGATGCCGATGTATGCTTATTCCCAAGCCATTTTAACCATAGTGAGCAAACAGCCTAAAAGACTTAAACGTATTAGAAAAGAAGCATTGATAAGATCGTTAAAATTGTACGGAGTAATCGCTAGTATTCTGATTTTCAATAAGGGAGTCATTTTTAATCTTTTAACTAATCAACAGCTATTAATGAATGAATGTCGTCTGCTATTACCCTATGTCTTTTTATTATATATCTTTCGTCAGCCATTGATGATGAACCAGACTTGTTTACAAATTTTAGGTGAGCAGCGTTGGGTTTTAAAAACGACGGTTGTTTGTTATTTAGTTGGTTATTTTATTGTTTTTCTATTCATTAAGTGGAATCCATCGCTGTGGATTATTTATGTTGGGATTGGGATCATTTATTTGGCTTTAACGTACTTAATGAAATTTAAGTTAAAAATAAAATAATTTTAGACAATTATCTCCAAAAAAGTACTTGTTTGTAGTAAAATAAGGAAATGATATGATGTTGATAGAGTTATAGAACTAGGTGGAGATAAGACGTGATTAAGGGGCATAGGTCAATCAAACAAAATTCAATTACTTTCATTATTTTTATTATTGTCATGATTGGATTAACTGGAATGATGATTGAAAATTTTCTTGAACAAAACATTATTAATCGTTCTCGAGATGAAAGTTTAGAAGTTTCAAGTCATATGGCAAAGGCGATTAGTGACCAGTTAAATGTTAGTGTCAAGGAGCTAGAGTTTTTAGCGAATGTTATTGCTGATAGTTTGTCAGAAGAATCAACGTTAGCGTTAAATATATGGAATGACGAGATTAAATCAGATTTTTTTGATGAGTTATATTTAGCCAAACCAAATGGAGTCGTTTATTCATCTGAAGGAATAGAGAGAAATTTTGAAAATAGAGGATTTTTTAAATTAGCTCTAGAGGGAGAAGTCAGCATCTCCAATCCAACGATCAGTGAGTTTGATGGTGAACGCGTCATTATGTATACAGTACCGATTAAAAAGAACGGTCAAGTCATCGGTGCGTTAAGCGGAAGAAATACAGTAGATGAGTTAAATAAAGTTGTATTAAGTAAAATCTATGGCTTCGGAACGGATGTTTACATTGTTGGAGATAATGGAGAAGTTATTATTTCAAACAACTTAGATAATTCACTTTTAGTGAGCTCGTTCAATGATTATTATATTAATTTAAACCGATCAAAGGATGTTCAGTTACCGTATATTCTTTCAACCAATCATAGTCAAAGTATTGAATGGACTAATAAATATAACCACCGAACTTATATTAATTATCAAAAAATCGATAGTATTAGTGATTGGTATGTTTTAACGACAGCGAATCCTGATCGTCTTGCTCAAAAGATTCATAATACGGAAAAAGTGACGTTATTAGTTGTTATGATGATATGGACAGCAGTTATCTCTTTCCACTTTTATGTGACTAAGATGAAAAAAGATAGTTTAGAATACATTGAACGATTAGCTTTTAATGATTCTTTGACGGGATTATTTAATAATGATGGATTTGTTAAAGAGATAAAATCTGTGCTAAAACGCTCGCCATATCGTTACTATTCACTAGTAGCTTTTGATATTGAAAGTTTTAAATTAGTTAATGAAATTTATGGTTATAGTAAAGGTGATCGACTGTTAATAGAAATTGCTCAACAGTTAAAATCAGAATTTCATTCATCAACAATTTTTGGAAGATTAGGAAATGATGTTTTTACCTTAATGCTTGCTAAACGAATTCAATATGATGAGGACAATATTTCTTCTCGAATTGAGCGAGTGGTTCGTTCAGTTAGTGAGAATATTATTGAGATGACATTAAATGTAAACATCGGGTTTTATGATTTTAAAACGCAAGAAGAAAATATTCAGCTTGCCGTTGATCATGCAGATATGGCACGTGTTCATGCAAAAACACTACCAGATAACTATTATGTATTTAATCAGGATGTAGTTGAAAATGAAAAAAAATTAAAAGAAATTGAACAAGCAATCAAATCATCATTAGAACAAGGACATTTTCAAGTATACTATCAGCCTAAAGTAAATCCGATAACTGAAAAAATCGCAGGAGCTGAAGCGCTAGTTCGCTGGTTCCATCCTGAACGAGGATTCATTAGTCCGGCAGATTTTATTCCAATTTCAGAGAAATCAGGCGATATTGTTGATATAGGACGCTGGGTTTTTAATGAGGTTTGTTTAATGTTGGCTGATCAAAAACAAAAGGGACTCAAAAGCGTTCCTATCTCGATTAACTTATCACCAGTGGAGTTTTATCAGTCTGATTTAATTGTTTTCTTAGCGTCAACGATTTCAAAATATCAAGTTGATCCGAGCTTAATTGAAATTGAAATTACTGAAACCGCTGCTTTAAACGATATTACTTTAATTAATGAAAAGATTGCATCTATTCATGATTTAGGGATGAAAGTATCAATGGATGACTTTGGAACAGGTAGTTCGACGTTTAGTAATTTAAAACATGTAGATATCGATGTTTTAAAAATCGATCGTTCATTTTTATGTGATATTGAAACAAACTTTAAAAGTAAAGAAATGGTTCATGGAATCATTGAATTAGCGAAACGAATTGGGATTTCAGTTGTTTGCGAAGGAGTAGAAGTTCAAGAACAAGTGGAGATCTTAAAAGAAATGAAATGTGATTTCATTCAAGGGTATGTGTATTCAAAACCACTACCCAGACCTCAATTTGAAGAGTGGATTTAATAGATGAAGTTTTTTAAGCCAAAACAAGTAATCTTATCAAATATAACGATAATATATATGAAAAACTCCTAGGGATTGATGAATCTCTAGGAGTTTTTTTATTAGCGATACTTAATATGAACAGAAGATCATGTTATGTTATCCATAAAGTTTAGTTAATTTTTAATGAATTAAGAAACATTTTTTATTTGAATGAAAAAAGGTTGACATTAAATGGTTTAAGCATATAATAAGTATATAAACACCCCCCGGGGGGGTAGGAGGTTGAAACTATGAACGAAGAACGAAAAAAGTCATTACAAACTTTGAAAACGGCTAAAGGTCAAATTGAAGGGATTATGAAAATGATAGAAGATGATCGCTATTGTATGGATATCTCCAATCAAATTCTATCGTCACAAGCATTATTAAAGCGTGCCAATTTATTAATTTTAAAGCAACATTTAGATCATTGTGTCACTCAAGCTTGTTTAAATGGCGGAAGTGAAGAAAAAATTAATGAAATTATGGTTATTTTAGAAAAAGCAATGAGTAAATAGAGAGAAGAGATAGAATGAAGAAAATATCACTTAAAATTGAAGGTATGAGTTGTTCAGCTTGTGCCAATCGAATTGAACGAATCGTTAATAAGTTAGATGGTGTTGAAAAAGGTGTGGTTAACTTTGCCACTGAAACATTATCACTTGAGTATCATGAAGAAATCATGCAGTTAGATGAAGTAAAATCAGCGATTGAAAAAGCTGGATTTAAAGTCAAAAAAAATATAAAAGATTATACGTTTAAAGTTGAAGGAATGAGTTGTTCAGCTTGTGCGAATCGAATTGAAAAGGTTACAAAAAAACTTGAAGGCGTACAATTTGCATCTGTTAACTTTGCGACAGAAAAACTAACAATAAAAATCGATGCTGATTTAGTAAGTTATGGACAGATTAAGTCAGTTGTTGAAAAGGCTGGATTTCAGTTAATCTCTGAAACTGATATAAAACAAGTGCAAGAGAAAAAATGGGGTGAAGACGTAAAATTATTAGTTCGTTTTATTATTTCCTTAATGTTTGCGATCCCATTATTAATTGTCTCTATGGGACATATGGTTGGAATGCCACTTCCTCACTTCATTGATCCAATGATGAATCCATTAAATTTTGCTATTACTCAGCTGATTTTAACGATCCCAGTTGTTGTGACAGGCTATAAATTTTATTACGTTGGAATCAAAAACTTAATTCAATTAAGTCCTAATATGGATTCGTTAATTGCCATTGGAACGTTAACAGCCTTTTGTTATAGTTTATTTGGAATTTATAAAATAAACGAAGGTGATGCTAGTTATGCGATGCACTTATACTTTGAATCAGCCGCTGTTATTTTAACTTTAATTACGTTAGGTAAATACTTAGAGGCTGTCTCAAAAGGTAAAACGTCACAGGCTATTAAAGCCTTGATGGGCTTAGCACCTAAAACAGCTAGGATTGAACGTAACGGTGTAGAATTAGAGGTTCCCATTGAAGAAGTAGCAGTAGGCGACATTGTCTTAGTTAGACCGGGTGAAAAATTACCGGTAGATGGTGAAGTGATTGAAGGAAGTACAGCTATTGATGAGTCCATGTTAACAGGAGAGAGTCTTCCGGTTGAAAAGACTGTAGGGGATGTAGTGATTGGAGCAAGTTTGAATAAGACTGGATTTATAAAATATAAGGCAACAAAAGTAGGACGCGACACAGTACTTTCACAGATTGTAAAATTAGTAGAAGATGCGCAAGGTTCGAAAGCGCCAATCGCCAAAATGGCAGATATTATATCAGCTTACTTTGTACCTATTGTCATTGGATTAGCGTTCTTATCAGCCATAGCTTGGTTACTTGCCGCACAATCAGGTGTGTTTGCTTTATCTATCTTCATTTCAGTTTTAGTAATTGCTTGTCCTTGTGCTTTAGGTTTAGCCACTCCAACAGCGATTATGGTTGGAACAGGAAAAGGTGCTGAATATGGCGTTTTAATTAAAGGTGGAGAAGCGTTAGAAACAACGCATAAACTAACGACTATTATATTTGATAAAACAGGAACCATTACAGAAGGTAAACCAAAAGTAACAGATATTATTACAACTTCACTAACAAAGGAACAATTGCTTTATTATGCAGCTAGTGCTGAAAAAGGGTCTGAACATCCGTTAGGAGAAGCCATTGTTAAAGAAGCACTTGATCGAGGTTATTCATTAGGTGATTTAGAATCATTCCGTGCAGTAACTGGTCATGGAATTGAAGTTGTGATCGAAGGAAAACAAGTTTTAATTGGTAATAAAAAACTAATGATTGAAAACACTATTGATGTAACACCGTTAAGTGAAGTGTCAGATCAGTTAGCTTATGATGGAAAAACACCGATGTATATAGCGATTGATCATCAACTTGCAGGAATCATTGCAGTTGCAGATACGGTTAAAGAGAGTAGCAGACAAGCCATTGAAAAATTACATGAGATGGGAATTAAAGTGGCGATGATCACAGGTGATAATCAAAAGACAGCAGATGCAATTGCTCGTCAGGTTGGAATCGATTTAGTGTTAGCTGAAGTATTGCCAATTGATAAAGCGAAAGAAGTGAAAAAACTTCAGGCTTTAGGTGAAAAAGTAGGAATGGTTGGCGATGGAATCAATGATGCACCTGCATTAGCTAGTGCCGACATTGGAATCGCAATCGGTAGCGGAACAGATGTTGCCATTGAATCAGCAGATATTGTTTTAATGAAGAGCGATTTAATGGATGTTTTAACTGCTATTAAATTAAGTCGTGCAACGATTAAAAATATTAAAGAAAATTTATTCTGGGCATTTGCTTATAACGTTCTTGGAATTCCAGTTGCGATGGGTATTTTACATGTATTTGGTGGACCATTGCTAAATCCAATGATCGCAGCAGCAGCGATGAGCTTAAGCTCAGTGTCTGTATTATTAAATGCCCTTCGTTTAACACGTTTTAAAGGTTAATAAAAAATAGAGGTGACGATACGATGAAAAAGAAAGTTCAATTAGAGGGAATGAAATGTTCAAATTGTGTAGAGCATGTGAAGAAAGTATTAGGTGATTTAAATGACACAACCGATATTCAAGTTGATTTAGGAAGTCAATTAGTTTTATTAGAAACAACGGTTAGTGATGAATTAATTAAACAAACGATTGATGATGCAGGATTTTCAGTTTTAGGAATTGATTAATTGCTTAAAAATGATTGATATAAAAAATGCGACTGTGATAACAGTCGTATTTTTTGCGTTAAACATTAAATGATTTATAAAAATAAAGGTAAGCAAATAAACCAAATTAAATGCAATAGATTAATACTTAAATAAAAGCAAAGTAAGGCAAGTAAACAGTAATTTGTTAGGCGTACCATGTGGAGACTAGCTGTTTTTAATCGCATATAGAGATAAAGAAAAAGAAGTGCAGGTAAAATTCCTTTGATGAAAAATGTATATAACTCACTTTTTAAGATAATAGCCATTAAAGGATTAGCTTCTATAATCACTCCTGTTTTTAAAAGGAACACAGTGAAGATAATATCTGTTAAGTTTAGAAGATAAAGAAGAATGAGTTTTAATTTTAAGTTGGGAAGTTGATATTGCTTCATAAAATTGATCATAAATTACCACCTATTAGAATGTTGTAGCTTTATTATAGAGTTTAGTGTCACATCCTATTCAATTTGGTAAAATTAACGAGATAATTTTTGATCAATATGTTTAGGGTTACTCTCTTGCTCATTTGATAGGTTTATGATACTTTTTAAAAAGTGAAAGATTTGAGTTTATGAAAACAGAATTAGCTCTTGCAATAGCGCTTAGTGTGATGATCTGTGGAACAATCTTAAATGAATAATTAAAAACAGGTGAAGTAATCGAACTTAAATTTGATTCATCAAGTGAAGGACACCTTACTATTGTTTATCAAGCAGATATTCATGAGGGGTATATGGATGGATTAAAAGCTTTAGCATTTCAAAAGATAAGTTATGAATTAAAAGTTGTAAAAAAAACATTTGATTAGGAGTGACTAAGATGACAGAAAAAGAAAAGATGTTAGCTGGAGAGCTATATATGGCTTCAGATAAGGAGCTTTTTGAAGAACATTTGAGAGCACAAAAAATTTTACGAGAGTTTAATCAGTCAGAGGATGATTTAAATCGTAGCGAGATTTTAAAACCCTTATTCGGAAAAACGGGAAAGAACTTTTGTATTAAGCCGACATTTCGCTGTGATTATGGCTATAACATTCATGTAGGAGAAAATTTCTTTGCTAATTACGACTGTGTTATTTTAGATGTTTGTAAAGTAACCATTGGGGATAACTGTATGTTAGCACCGCGTGTTTGTATTTATACAGCCACACATCCATTAGATGCACCGACTCGAATTTCAGGCTTAGAGTATGGAAAAGAAGTTAAAATTGGAGATAATGTATGGATTGGTGGAAGTGCAGTCATTGTTCCTGGGGTGACGATTGGAAATAACGTTGTTGTTGCCGCAGGGTCAGTTGTTGTAAAGGATGTGCCTGATAATGTTGTAGTAGGAGGAAATCCAGCTAAAATTATTAAGTATTTATAAAAATATGACTTACAAATATTAATTGATAGATGATAAGGCATGAGAGGATTCATCTTTTATTGATATAGTGACTACTAGGTAATAGACGAACTAGTAACGATTAAATTCTTCTAAGGCGTTAAGTCATTAATATGTTATAATGGTTTAAATAAAAGGAGGATTTCTCGGATGATGGAACGTTTTAAAAAGCAGTTAAATTTCTTAATTGAAATTGATCAAGTAAAAAATATTTTACGTATGACTTCAATTGCAGATGGATCACGTCGTGAAAATGATGCAGAACATTCATGGAGTTTAGCCATGATGGCTGTCTTGTTTGCTGAATATGTAGACGATCAGATTGATTTATTAAAAGTCATTAAAATGGTATTAATTCATGACTTAGTAGAGATTCATGCAGGAGATACATTTTGTTTTGATGAAGCGGGAATGCAAGATAAGGAAGCTCGTGAACAAGCATCCGCAGATAAGATTTTCGGTTTATTAGAACACGATCAAGGTCAAGAATTACGTCAATTATGGGAAGAGTTTGAATCTTGTGAAACACTAGAGGCAGAGTATGCGGCAATGCTTGATCGATTACAGCCACTCATTATGAATTATATTAATGAAGGTGGGACTTGGGCACAGCACCAGATTTCAGTTGAACAAGTATATAAAAGAAATCAAATTACTTTAGAAAAGGGACCTCAAGTGTTTAAAGACTTTATTCATGAAGTTATTGAGGAATGTGTGGCTAAAGGTTATATTAAATAATGAAAAAGTCGCTCGTTTAATTAACGAGCGACTTTTTTTCTATGTTTATCTAATTTCATACGATTCGTTAAACGAACGAGTGAAGAGACGAGTAAGATTCCAAACGCAAGGCAACCAGCGATTGCAATTGTATGAACAAAGGTAGCTAAAAATTCATCAATATTTCCTTCAATAAAATGCTCCATCGTGTAATAAATCCCGCTACCGGGTACAAGAGGAATTAGAGCAGCAATTAAGTAAACAGTGACGGGAACTTTATGTAATCTTGCCATGATTTCAGCATATAAAGCAATCACAACTGTGGCAACAAAATATTGACTCAAATCATTTCCGAAAAAAGCTGATAGTTCATAGGCGATCCATCCTAGTGCCCCTCCGAGTGAAGCGAAAAAGACCATTTTTCCACGAATATTAAACATAATACAAAATCCAATCGTGGCAATGAATGAATATAAACAAGAGAGTAAGATAGCCATAACATCCTCCTAAAAATATGCCGATAATGAGAGTGCGATCCCTGTACCAAGTGCAATGGATGTAGCTGTTAACAAGGCCTCTGTCATTTTTGTTTGTCCGGCAATGAAGTCTCCAGCAATGACATCACGAACAGAGTTAGTAATAGCAACACCAGGAACTAAATTCATCACCATTCCAATAATCATCTTATCAACATGTTGTGCAATCTCCAAATCACAGGCAACGGTTGCTAAAAAGGCGCTTATTATACTACATAAGATAGTGACGAAAAAAGGATTAGTTCCAAATCGTTCTAAATAATAAGAGACGATTTTAATTAAAGGACCAATCAGCATCGCACAAAAAGCATCTGCCAAATTACCACCAAAGAATAAAGTAAATGTCGATGATGTTAAGGCATAAGCGAGTAGTTGAATTTTAAAACTATAAACGGGACGTGATGCGATGGCGTCTAGTTCCTCACTGACTAGCTTTAGTTCAGGTGTCGTTTGACAAATTTGTCGACAAAGATGATTTAAACGTTCAACTTTATCAAAATTAGTCGATCGAACATGAATCCGTTTTGCTTTAGTTAAATTAACGTTATCAGGCGTTGTTATTGTTGTGATAATAGTTGTTGGAACAGCGTAGACGTCTACTTCCTTTACACCATAGGCTAGTGCCATGCGTTGGATCGATTCTTCTACGCGGTATATTTCAGCACCACTTTCAAGAAGCATTTTTCCAAGTTGTGTACTGATATTTAGTAATTTATTAAAGTCCATGTTTAACACCTCACGGAAAGTATAACATATGTCAATGACAGAATGGTAAAAGAATTGAATTTGATGAATATAATAATTCGGTATATTTAATGATCCACTTAGTATACTTCTTAATATAGTTTAGTATGTCAAGGTATCATTTTTTTGTAGAGCACTTATCTGTTATTATCTAGTATTGAAGTTTTATCTTGATTTACATGAATCATGTATTCACCCAATTAGTCTTATCTTCGTTTTTAAGAAGATTTCAGGAAATTAAAACTTAAATTACCATATTATAATTTATAAAAAAGGGAATAAAATGTTTTGGTTGTCGAATTTTGGTGATTGAATTGTTGTATAGAAAGAGTATTTTCGTTTGCTTATTTATATGTGGTATGATACAATGAGTTTAACTTAATAGTCTTTTTTGATTTAAATTTGAACCATGGGGTAGTGCGCAACTCGAACATTGATTGAAATTTTTTGAAATATGGCTTTAAGAAATAAAAATTTACAGGAGGTACTTGATTATGACTACAGGTACAGTAAAATGGTTTAACTCAGAAAAAGGTTTCGGATTCATCACTGTTGAAGGTGGAAACGACGTATTCGCTCACTTCTCAGCAATCCAAGGAGAAGGATTCAAAACTTTAGAAGAAGGTCAAAAAGTTTCTTTCGAAATCGTTGAAGGTGACCGTGGACCTCAAGCAGCTAACATCGTTAAATTATAATTTTAACCAAATAGCTTTAAACTGTGGATAAAATATTTATCCACAGTTTTTTTTATTTTATCCAATTAGTCTAAAAGTGGAACGATCAGTATATATTTATTATATAGACAATTTCTCCTATCGTTTTTATATAAGTCCAAAGAAGTGATTAATGATTAAAAATCTTAAAGTTCTGTTAGGGATAAAGCTCTTTCAATTCAAAGTAACAAAGACTTTAAATCATAAAAATGAATGTACTGTGATTTATTAAAAACTACGGAATGAAAAGATATCAATAAAGGAGATTGCTATTATCAGTTCTTCAAATAAAGAGGTGTGAACGATAATGAATAAATGGATGCGATTATGTATTGAAGAAGCAATTGAGGGGGTTCATCAAGAGGATGGAGGTCCTTTTGGAGCAGTCATTTTAAAAGATCATGAGCTGATTGCTCAAGCACATAATACGGTATTAAAAAGTCATGATCCGACAGCTCATGCTGAGATAAATGCTATTCGTCAAGCATCACAAAAGTTACAACGATTTGATTTAAGTGATTGTATTTTAATCACGTCTGCAGAGCCGTGTCCGATGTGTTTATCCGCCATTATGTGGGCAGGAATACGTCAAGTTTATTATGGATGCACGGTTCATGATGCAAAAGAGATAGGGTTTGCCGATGAATTTATTTATACATATATTCAAAATCGTTCAATAGAAAACGCTCCTATTCAGTTAGAGGAGTTACTAAGGGATGAAGCCTTACAGGCGTTTAAAGTATGGGAGGGAAAGAAGGATAAAACTCCATACTAGGAGGGTGAATGAGAGGAGAGTTAAGGTATGAAGCACATTAGTTATGGAATGCCCCAGCTCATTGAGTTAGATCAGATTGAAGAAAGCGTTCAACTTTGTTCAGAACTAGGCCTAGACTTTATCGAGTTAAATTGTAATTTACCAGCGTGTCAACCTGAAATAATGAACGTTCAATACTTGAATTTATTAAAGTCAAAATATAATGTTTCTTATATACTTCGTCTACCAGAAAATCTTGACTTAGGTCATTTTAATCGCCATATTCGTGAGGCTCATTTAAGAGTCATCGAAGAAGCCATTGGTGTTGCTGATCGACTGGGCTGTAAGATTTTAAACATTCATATGAATCCGGGCCCTGAATTATCATTTTCAGACGATGAAGATTGCCTATACGAAAAATATGAACGACTATATTTAGAAAATTTAATGTCTAGTATGGAATTAATCGATATTTGGTTAGGTGGAACAGGCGTTTTAATAGGAATTGAAAATACAGGAATGTTTAATCGATCTTATATTCAAGCTGCTGTTAAGGAATTATTAAAGAGTGGTCGCTTTTGTCTGACTTGGAGTGAAAATCAAAAATCTAATTTATTAGACGATGATTATGAATTTTTATTAAAGCATCAATCAGAAATTAAGTATATTCATCTCCCTAATCAAGATGATGAAAAAAGACAATCAGTTACTTTTCAAGAGGGAATTAAAGAAAAGTTACAAATAGCCCAAAAAAATCAAGCAAGTGTATTAATCCAGGCTCAAACTAAGGAATCATTAAAACAATCAGTGGCTCGAATTAAAGAATGGCATATCTTTAAATAAACACTACTGCTTAATGAAGTGATTCATTATTTTAAATTTATTTGATTAAACTGCATAAAAAAACTCTAATATCATTAGAGTTTTTTTATTGCGAAAATTCAGATTGAAAAAATTCGATTTTAGCTTGTAAAATTCGTTCAAGTCCTGAAATCGCTTGAGAAATTTCAGATAAACAAACTTTTGCATTATATAACTCGTCTGGAGTTATTCCTTGAGAGTTAATAATCGTATTTAAACGGTGTGATTCATGATAAATGACATCAGAAAAAAAAGATTCCTGTAAAGCAATTGAGGCAATTAAGTTATTAATTGCCTGGTTGTGATTTGATTGATCAGATGATAACATGAAAAGTTCCTCCTTAGTGCCATGATTAAAATGTAGTTACTTATAGTTTAGTTTATGCAAAGAAAAATAAAGTGGTTATATAAAGAAGTATCTTTTCGTGTGCATAACTAAGTTTATTGGATAAATAATAAGGGTAAATGTATGAGGAGGTGAATTTATGAGTCCAAAAGAACTTTTATATATTGAGGATGCATTAGGACATGCTCAACATATGGAGAAAAAATGTCGATGCTGTGCTGATCAATTACAAGATCAAGAATTAAAACAAGTTGCAGAACGTTTAGCAAATAAACATAAAATGATGCTTAATGAACTTTATCAATTATTAAACTAACGAGGAGGGATTTCGATGACTGATCGCGATTTAATGGAAGATATTCTATTAATTCTTAAAGGTGAAGCTGATTTACAATTACATGGAACGATTGAGTCTTCAACATCAAATGTTCATACAACGTTCAATAAAGTGTTAAATGAAACATTAACGATGCAAAATGAAGTTTATCAATTAATGGCTCAAAAAGGTTGGTATCCAACAGAGGCAGCTGAACAACAAAAAATTGCTCAAGCTAAACAAAAATACGCTCAAGCAGCGGGACAAAGCCAAAATTAATAAAAAAGAGATTCCTTATTGAACATGTCTTTCAGTTTTACAAAAAAGTAGGTAGAACCAATGGTCTAGCCTACTTTTTTATTATTTTCGTGATTAAAATTATATTTATTTTTACACCTATTAAAAAAGCAGTTATAAATTTATTACCACTTGTTTTTGTGTTGTAAAAGTTGATGTAAAACTTCGTGTATTTTCAACGAAAAATCTAAATTTTCATTGATACAACAATAAAAAATACGATTGCAAAACAATCGTATTTTTCAATTACATTTAGTTGTGTAATTTCAAAAATTCCACTGCAAAACTGAAACTGTTGCCTTATTAAAGAAATCTCTTTTTTATTAGTGAGCTAAGCGTTTAAATCTTTATGATTGTTTTATTAATACACTAATCTATTATTTGATAATATCCTAACTAATAATGAGGTATTTTTTAAAATATTATAAAGGCTCAACACCGGAAGTGTTTCTTGACAAAAAGTTGATACAAATAGCCGAATCACAGAATTAGAATTTAGGTATTTTTTCATTACAAATAAAGAACCAAGCGCCATTTTTGGTGAAGACTGATTATAAAATAAGTAGTAATTTTAAAGAGTTTATTGGCATTAAGTCAAAAAATGTGGTATTTTATAAATGTTTGTAAAAAAGACCTAGTAATATTAAATAGTTTAGAGGTGAATTGATTGTTCTTAACAGTTGGAGACAGGATACGCCAAATAAGGCAACAATTTAACTTAAAACAGGGGGTCTTTAAACAATTTGGGATTACTCAACATTATTTAAGCATGATCGAGACAAATAAGCGTCAAGCACCACAAGAAACGCTTAAAGATATCTATGAAGCATTATTAATCTTAACAGATGGTGAAGTTGAGTCTCTTTATACGTTTGAAATGTTTTGTATACCAGTTGAAACACAGGTTAAGCAATGGTTGGAGGAACAGTTAGATAGTGATGATTTTCATGAAAAATATGAATTATTCATCTCAATTGCCGAAAAATATCATTTAGCTGAACAGCAGGTAGACACTAATGAAAAAATGGCAAGGTATTATTTTAAGATAAGTGATTATCAAGCGATGTCACACTACTACCGCCGTGCCATTGGATGTGCGATGAAGCATAAATTAAATCCTGCCCATCTACATATGAAGTTTGGTAAAAGTTTATTGACAATCGGTCATTACGATGAGGCGGTTTTAAATCTTTGTTTAGCTACCAACTCTGCCCAAGCGTTAACCGAAAGATCTCTTATTTCGTATGATGCTCAGATTTTTCTAGCCCTCACTTATCATCGAATGAAAGAGTATAAGCTAGGACTAGAAGTCATTAATCATTTATTAACAAAAGAACATGGATTAGTAGAAGGTCGCTATATTGGTGTTATAATCTTAAAAGAGATGTGTACTCGAGGAATCGAAGGGTCAGAAGTATCAAGAAAATATTTATTGAAATTATTAGATTCCGATCAACTGAAACAATATCCTGAATATGTGCATGTTGTTTATCATACGTTAGGATGGAATTACATAGAAGCAAAAAAATACAATGAAGCTCTAGAGGCTATGCAAATAGCACTACCTCTTCGAAAAAAAGAATTAGATAAAGCCTTAACGATGTTATTAATTGGACATATTAATGCTGAAATAGGACAATACGAGATCGCTCAAAAGTATTATCATCAGATTAAAGACCGTATTTTCTTATCAAACAGTTTGAGAACCAAAAGATTATGGATCGATGAGCAGTTAGATTTATACTGTAGACTGAATCAAATGGAAGAAATTAAAGAATTGTTTGCTGAGTTAAGAAATCTCGTTTGTGAAGGACAATTCCCAGAATCCATGTTATATGAGTTAAAAGCGACTATCTATAAAAGATTTGAAGGGCAACTTCTTCTTCGACAAGAAGAATACCGATTTCTTAATGACTTTTTTGCTCTTTAAAAATATCACAAAATATCACATAATCTTGTGATATTTTTTTTGTACTTTTTTTCATTATTATATAGTATCATAGATTTGTACGAAGGGTAATGTACATAAAGGAACATTCTAAGTTGTTTAATTTGGGAGTAAATGATTTAGATTTAAAAGGTTATTTAAATAATGGGATTTTAAATAACTAGAATATGGGTAGCGTTGTTCTCATTCTTTTATTTATTAGCATAGGGGTATGCAAATAAAAAAATTCGTTTAATTTGGGAGTTAAACGAATTTTTTTTATTTCATTGAAACATTAATGAAACGAGAGATCAACCGTTTCTAAAAGAAGACATTAGGGAAATTTATTTTTTTATGTAAACTATTAGCTAATATTTTAAATAGATACAATTTCATTGCAAATCATATATAAGTCTAAAATTATAACATGCTATAATAAAAGTTAAGAAACAGTAAGTGGGGGGATGGAAATGGATAAGTTAGAATTTATGTTTTTAGAATTAAAGAAGCAAGTAGAGTACTATAATCGTCAATTAAAACAAGGGAAAACTCCAAAGGAAATCGCTGAGGCATTAGAGATAGATGAAACTAATTTTACAAAAAAGTTTGGGAATGGGGGATATTTTTATAATTCAAATACTAAAAAGTACGAACGAGAGATAATGAGTGATAAATTTAGTTGGAGTAAAGGCGATATACAAGTGATGATGCCTAACACACCATCGACAAATAAAAAAGAATAGATGACGTATTTATCCGGGTGGGAATAAGAAAAGGATTAAAATAACTAGGACTTAGAAAGAGTAAACAACAAAATAGAGCGTAAAAAAACATTATTTTAGTATCACGCAATTGAAGGTTTAAAGCTAATGGTAATGAGAGCTGATCTTTTAAAAATGCCATTAAATGTTGAATAATAAAACAGATGTTTCGCACTCTTTTATAAGATGTGATAAGATAAGAGCAAGAGGTGAATGCAGTGATTAATTATATCGCTAAAATTACAATCTATGTTAATAATCAAGAAGAAGCTAAACAATTTTGGACGGAAAAGATGGGATTTATTTGTCATGAACAACCAATGGGTCCGAATTTTAAATGGATGGAAGTTAAACCAAACAAAAGTACATCGACCTCATTTGTTATTTATGAAAAGCAATTAATGAAAGCACAAAATCCAAATATGTCAGTCGAACATCCTAATGTCATTTTAAGTACTTCATCAATTGAAACCGTGTATAATAAATTAAAAGAAAATGAAGTAGAAGTAGGACCATTACAAGAAATGCCTTACGGTAAAATGTTCTCATTTAAAGATCAAGATGGAAATAACTACTTACTTCGAGAAGATAAATAACGAGATTAAAGGCTAACAAGTGTTAGCCTTTTTAATTAGTATTTAAAGTAAAGGTTATGGTTTAACTAGAATTAATCGATTCAAATAATGCCTATTTAAAGCTAACTTGATAACGTGATTAAAATAGCTTTTTTATTAAGTTTATGTTATAAAAGGTAATAAATGGGTGATAAATATTTTTATAAAGGGAGAATAGTATGATTAAGTTAATTGCAACAGATATGGATGGAACATTATTAAATAGTAAAAAAGAATTTCCAAATGAATTGTTTGATGTCATTGATCAACTTCATAAGCAAAATATTAAATTCTCAGTAGCGAGTGGGCGGCAGTATTACACTTTACTTAAAGACTTTGAATTAGTGAAAGATGAAATGATCTTTATTTGTGAAAATGGGGCATTAGTTTTTGACCAAGGAGAAAATATTTTTTGTGATAGCTTATCATACGAATCGATTGTTCAATTAATTGAAATCATTCGCAAGATTGAGCATGCATATCCAATCTTATGTGGCGTTAAATCCGCTTATATTGAGAACTCTACTGAAGCATTTGAAAAAAATGTTGCTATGTATTATGCACGTTTTGAGCGTGTTAATGACTTGTTAGAGGTAGCTAAAAACGATCGAATTTGTAAGATTGCCATTTTTGATACGAGAGATGCCCAAACAAATACCTATAAACACTTAGCTTCTTTGAGTGAAACGTTTAAAGTCTCACTTTCAGGTCATGAATGGGTAGATATTATGAATCTAACGGTCAATAAGGGGGAAGCTATTCGTTTGATTCAAAAAAAGTATGATATTTCATATGAGGAGACCATGGCCTTTGGAGATTATTTAAACGATTATGAAATGATGAAGAGCTGTTATTACAGCTATGCGATGAAAAATGCACATGAAGATTTAAAAGAAATTTGTCGTTTTGAAGCTCCATCTAATGACGAGAATGGAGTGATCAAAACCATTAAGAAGATCACTCAAATCAATAAATGACGTTTTATAAAAAGCTGGTTTTTATGACTAGCTTTTTTATTTTGATGAGTGCAAGAGTAGCTGAATAAAAAGATTTCGATGATGTTGGTTTGATCTCTTTAAACATTAAGTAAATTTTAGTTAAAAAAACAACATTTAACCAGTTATCCATAACATTTAAACATGTGAAGAAAACGATTTCTGTTTTATAATTAAATCATGTTTTAAGAGAGAAATAAAAATCAGGATAATCGTGCGAACAAGGGGAGAGACACAATGCCAATTTTATTTAATGAGCAAACTAAAGAGTTTCATTTATATAATGATGAAGTCAGTTACATCATGAATATTTTACAGAACAATCAATTAGGACAATTATATTACGGCAAAAAAATTCGCCATAACGATTCTTTTCAACATTTATTAGAACAAAGACCACGTCCGTTATCAGCATGTACATTTGAAGGTAATATGTCATTTTGTATGGAACATATTAAACAAGAATATCCATGTTATGGAACGGGAGATTTTAAGTATCCAGCTTATGAAATTTTACAACAAAATGGTAGTGATATTACAGCGTTTGAATATGTATCTCATCGTATTTATAATGGAAAGCCGACGTTATCTCATAAAATGCCAGCCACTTATGTAGAGTCTGATGAAGAAGCAACAACGTTAGAAGTGACATTAAAAGATTCATTAATTCAGACCGAATTAGTGTTAACTTATACAATTTATGAAACACGTCCTGTTATTACGCGTCATGCCCTTTTTAAACATTTAGGAGAGGAAGAGATCGTACTTAATCATGCGATGAGTGCATCTATTGATTTTCCTGACTATAATTATGAGATGATTGAATTAACAGGTGCATGGTCAAGGGAGCGTTACGTTAAAAATCGTAAATTAGAACATGGGATTCAGTCAGTTTATAGTATGCGCGGATCAAGTAGTGCCAATTATAATCCGTTCTTAGCGTTAAAACGTCCAAATACAACAGAGTATACGGGAGAAGTTTATGGATTTAGTTTAGTTTATAGCGGAAATTTCTTAGCTCAGGCAGAAGTTCATACCTATGGAACGACTCGTTTGATGATGGGATTACACCCTAATCGTTTTAACTGGGTATTAAAACAAGGTGAAGAATTTCAAACGCCAGAAGTTGTCATGGTATATAGCCAAAACGGGTTGAATGGAATGAGTCAAGCGTATCATGAGTTATATCGAACACGTTTATGTCGAGGATATTGGCGTGATCGCGTTCGTCCAATTCTAGTTAATAACTGGGAAGCAACGTATTTTGATTTTAATGAAGATAAAATTGTATCTATCGCAAAAGATGCAAAAGAATTAGGAATCGAATTATTTGTATTAGATGATGGATGGTTTGGAAATCGTGAAGATGATACAGTTGGTTTAGGAGATTGGTACGTTAAGAACTTTGAAAAATTACCAAATGGTATTACGGGTCTTGCTAATCGTGTCACTGAGTTAGGAATTAAATTCGGATTATGGTTTGAACCTGAGATGGTCAATAAAAATAGTGATTTATATCGCGCTCATCCGGATTGGATTTTAACGACGCCAAATCGTCGTGCTTGTCATGGACGCCATCAATTTGTTTTGGATTTCTCTCGCCAAGAAGTTGTGGATTATATTTATGAAGCGATGGCTAAAGTTTTAAGTGAAGCCCCTATTTCATATGTAAAATGGGATATGAACCGAAATATTACAGAATGCTTCTCAGCAGTTGCTAATGCGGCTGATCAAGGAAAGGTATTTCATAAATATATTTTAGGTGTTTATGATTTATATGATCGTTTAACAACTGAATTTCCGGAAATTTTATTTGAATCATGTGCAAGTGGTGGATCTCGTTTTGATCCAGGTATGTTATACTATGCACCACAAACTTGGACAAGTGATGATACAGACGCAGTGGAACGTTTGAAAATTCAATACGGAACATCAATGGTTTATCCAATCAGTAGCATGGGATCTCACGTATCAGCCATTCCAAATCATCAATTATATCGTCACGCTCCATTATCAACACGCGCGAATGTCGCTTATTTTGGAACATTTGGCTATGAGTTAGATTTAAATAAATTAACTGATCAAGAAAAAGAAGAAGTTAAACAACAGGTCAAGTTTTTCAAAGCTCATCGTGAAACCATCTTTAATGGTCGCTTCTATCGCTTGTTAAGTCCATTTGAAGGAAATGAAACTTGCTGGATGATTGTATCGAATGATCAAAAAACAGCGTTAGTTGGTTATTATCGTCCATTAAATGAAGTTAATGTTGGATTCCGACGTGTTAAATTACAAGGGCTTAATCCTGAATTAAAATATCATGTTTCAATTAACGAAACGATGAATTATGGGGATGAATTAATGAATGTTGGGTTGATTACATCTGATGGTTCATGTGGAGAAAATAAAAATCCGTATGATGGAACAAATGGAGATTATCAATCACGTATTTATGTATTAACAGCTGAATAAACGAAAAAGAAGGCTATCAGTAAAATAGCCTTCTTTTTATATTTGATTAGTTAGAATAAAAATTAAACATAAGTAGTCTCATAGTAGAATCTTATAGTAATTGATTAACATGATGAAGATGTAAAAATACGACACCATTTGTAGAAGAAGATAGAGTTATGGTATTCTTAACAAAGATTAATTTAATTTTGAAGATAAAGTTATGAGTTGTGATCAGTTTTAACACATTATAACATATTTAAAAAGAGGTGTTGAAGGATGGATTATAGTCAATTAAGTGGAGTGGTCATTACAAAGGATAGCCCTAATTATAACGAATGTTGTTTGTCTTGGAATCGTGCGATTGATAAACATCCATTAGCTATTGTTTATTGTGAAACCAATCAACAAATTATAGATGCTATTAATTGGGCTAAACGATATGAAGTCCCCTTCCGAATTCGATCAGGGACGCATCATTATGAAGGCTATTCAACTGGAGATGATTTGTTAGTCATTGATATTAGTAAAATGAATAAAATTATCTTAAGCGAGACAACTGTAACTGTTCAAGGTGGTGTTCGCAATCGTGAACTTTACGAAGCTGTATGTGGAGAAGGATATCCGTTTCCTGGCGGAGGGTGCCCTACTGTTGGTGTAGCTGGTTATACACTTGGTGGCGGTTGGGGCTATTCAGGTCGCTTATTTGGTCTAGGATGTGATCAACTACTTGAAGCTGAAGTTATTACAGCGGATGGAACCGTCATGGTGGCAAGTAAGCATGAAAATGAAGATTTGTTTTGGGCACTCCGTGGAGGCGGAGGCGGAAACTTTGGTGTCGTTACATCATTAACGTATCGTCTTCCGAAAAAAGAAAAAATGGCAACATTAATTAATATTGATTATCAACAGGTCGGATTTGAAAAAGTAGTAGAAGTCGCTATTCGCTATCAACAATTTTTTGAAAACTTAGATCGTCGTTTAAATTTAAAAATGTCCATGTATCATTCTGAAACAAAAGGAAAAGGTGTTAAATTAACAGGGTTATTTTATGGAACGAAAGAAGAAGCCACTAAGTTGTTGCATCTGTTTGGAGACGCTCCTGAGTTTGAATTAGAGTATATGACTGTTTTACAAGCGAATCGTGAGATTCAAGATAGTCACCCTGATTTTGAAATGTATCGTTCAGGAGGACGTTTTATTTATCGTCATTATACCGAAGCTGAATTGTTAAATATGTTAAGCTTACTAAATGATCGTGCTCCGGGTGCCTTATATACTGCCATTACCTTTTATGGATTAGGAGGTGCTATTTCGGATATAGCTAAGGATGAGACTGCCTTTTATTATCGGGATGCTTTATTTATTCTAGGATTTCAATCGGTTTGGGAAGATTTATCAGATAAAGCAGCTAACGATGAGTGGGTAAAAGAGCGGTTTAACATCTTATCCACTTATACAAAAGGTTCATTTGTTAACTTTCCGATTGATCAAGGAACAGACTATGACTTGAATTATTATGGAGATAACTTAAAAAGGTTGAAGGAAGTCAAACGAAAGTATGATCCAACAGGTGTTTTTGATTTTGAACAAGGGATAAAAGCATAAAAAAGTAGATGTTTGATCTACTTTTTTATGGGGCAAAAAGACATGGTAAAAATGAACAAAATAGCATTGACACTGATACCTGTCGCTGATAAGATGATAAAGAATTTTGAAAAGGAAATTTCTGAAGATTTTACGATATGAGAGAGGAGAGGAAAGTCATGATGACAGATATGACAAAAGGAAGTCCAACGAAATTAATTTTAGCTTTTACGATTCCTATTTTAATCGGAAATTTATTTCAGCAGTTTTATAACATGGTCGATACCGCAATTGTAGGGCAGTTTGTAGGCGTTGGTGCGTTAGCAGCTGTTGGTTCAACAGGAGGCTTAGTTTTTTTAGTCCAAGGTTTTATTAATGGATTAACTCATGGATTTTCAGTTATTGTTTCACAACGATATGGAGCAAACGATGAACAAGGAATTAAAAAAGCCACTGCAACAGCTATTTGCTTGTCAGCTATGGCTACGATTATTTTAACGATCATCTGTATGATTGGAGCAAAACCGCTGTTACAGTTGATGAATACACCAACGGATATTATCTCAGGAGCTAGTTTATACGTTTCGATTCTCTTTGGAGGACTCGTAACTATGATGATTTATAATCTATTAGCTTCTTTATTACGAGCATTCGGAGATAGTAAAACGCCGCTTTATTTTTTAGTTTTAGCATCTATTACAAATATCGTTCTTGATTTATTGTTAATTATTAACTTCAATCTAGGAATAGCGGGTGCTGCGATTGCCACTGTTATTTCACAAGGATTATCAGGTATTTTATGCTATATTTATATGATGAAAAAATTTGATATCTTAACATTAAAGAAAGAGCATTTTAAGTATGATTCACTATTAGTTAAAGAGTTACTATTGACTTCATTACCAATGGCGCTTCAATATTCGATTACAGCTATTGGAGTAATGATTTTACAGGTAGCGGTTAACAGTTTTGGATCGACAACTGTCGCTGCGTATACGGCAGCAAGTAAAGTCGAACAGTTAGTGATGCAACCGGGAATTGCATTAGGAATGACAATGGCCACTTACTCAGCACAAAACTTAGGAGCATGTGAGATTGATCGTGTGAGACAAGGGGTTTGTAAGTGTAGATGGATTACCCTTATTGTTAATGCCATTGCAGGGGTAGGGGTTACTTTATTCGGAACGTACGTGGTTCAGATGTTTATCCCAGCTCAGAATACAGACGCTATTCCATTATCACAACAATATTTAAGTACAGTAGCTGTATTCTTTCCTATTTTAGGATTATTATTTTTATATCGTTTTACGCTACAAGGAATTGGAAACACGATTGTTCCGATGTTTGCAGGAGTAATGGAGCTGATTATGCGTACCATCGTTGCTTTTACGTTACCTGGAATATTAGGTTTTCAAGGGGTTTGTTTTGCAAGTCCATTCGCATGGATTGGGGCAACGGTATGGTTAGTTGGAGCTTATTATAAAGCCATTCCAAAACTGAAATTAAAATATCAAGAACAAAATGAGTTTGAGAAAACTGATTTGAAGTTAGAAAAGAGTTATTAATATTAGAATTTACAGAAGTTTTCTTAGCAATCTGTTTGTCTTGGAATCAGCTTCATTCAAAAAGTTTTACAGTGTTGGTATTTAAAAAGTGATTTCAACACAAAATAAAAACTAAGTGATGTGATATGACTTGATAGCATTTCTCAACATCAGGTAAATGGTTGTCTAGAAGTTACTAAATTGTGATTTTAAAAAGGTGACGAAAGATAAAGCATTATGTTTGAAGAAAGAAATTCAAAGGGATATAATATAAATAGACTTAGAGATTCAAACATGAATGGAGGAATAATAATGAAATTTTATATTTGCAAAAAAACACAAACAGTGGTTGAAGTCATTGCAGGACAACCTGCACCATTAATGATGGATGGACAACCAATGGAAGAATTAGTACCAAATTCAACAGAGGCTGCAGTTGAAAAACATATGCCAGTTTTATCAGTAGAAAATGGAGTATTAAACGTATGCGTTGGTGAAGTAGAACATCCAAGTATTGAAAAGCACTGGATTCCATTCGTAGTTGTTAAGGCTGGAGATTTAGTATTACGTCGTTCAATTAAAGCAACAGAAAAACCTGTCGCAGAATTTGAATTAGGATCTTATAAAGGTGAAGTAGAAGTTTACGCTTGGTGTAACTTACACGGACTATGGAAAGCTACAATTACAGCATAATCATGATTGAGTTAAGGGAGTTGGCGTTTAGCCAACTCTTTTTTTTGTATAAAAATTCAAAATTTACAAACGATAAAATAGAACTTAAAGTGAGGTGCTTATATGAAAATAGGGATGGCCTGCGATCATGCAGGTGTTGAATTAAAAGAAGAGATTAAAACATATTTACAAAATGAAGGTCATGAAGTGATTGATTTTGGAACAAATGATAACGAATCATGTGATTTATCAGATCATGTTTATCCCGCATCTGTTGCCGTAAGTGAAGGGCAAGTAGAGCGTGGAATTTTCGTGGACGGTGTTGGCTATGGAAGTGCAATGATTGCAAACAAACTTCCTGGAATTTTTGCAGCTGTCTGCCAAGATCCCTTTTGTGCGAGCCTGGCACGCTCGCATTCAAATACCAACGTTCTTTGCCTTGGTGGGAAAATTATTGGTTCGGCCCTTGCTCTTGAAATTGTTAAGACCTGGCTCTCTACTAGCTATTTATCGGAAGAAAAAAAATATGCAACGCGAGTTCAAAAGGTTGTTGAAATTGATCAAAGACATGTGCGAGCCTAAATTAAAAAATCGAAATTAAAACTTTTGAAAAGATAAATATAAAAAAATTCCATAGATGTTATGGAATTTTTTTATGGCTTCTTTTATTTTTGAAAGAAGAAAATTAAGTGATCATCTTTTATAAACTAACAATATTTAGTTAATTACTATTCAATCAAAGATTTTTTATGTAAAATAACAGTAATAGGTGATTAGCGGGAGACGAATGACACTTATTTAACGATATGATTAAGAAAATAATTTATAAAATGGTTTATGAAATCATTTTATGAGAAGGGGAGAAATCATCATGAAATTACAAGAAATTATTAATCGTACGAAAAAGCCAATGACTAAGTTAGATTGGATTAAAGCATTTAAACAGTTAAAAGTGAATCAGCAGGAATTATTAATGGTTTATGCAGACTTAAAAGCATTTAGTTATGTCATAGGTGGAGCACAAACGGTACTAGAGGCTCTTTATGAAGTGGCAGGCTATCACACGACTATCATCATGCCAGCTCATCAACTCAATCAAACATGTCCGACTTTTTTTGATGAAAGATTGCCTAATGAATGGAAGCATATTGTTTATGAGCAGATGCCAGCTTTTGATAAAGAATGTTCACCTATTTTAGCTGGGGAGATTTCAGAAACATTTTCAATGAATAAAAATGTTTTTCGTAGTGAACATCCAATTGCATCGTATTTAGCGGCTGGTAGAAAAGCAGATTGGTTTATGGCTAATCATTCATTACAATCAATGTTTGGTGAAAAGTCGCCACTACAGAAGCTATATGCACAAGATGCTAAACTTTTATGTTTAGGTGTTGATTATAATCAATTAACAGCGCTTCATTTAGCAGAATATTTTTCAAATTGTCGACCTAAAATGAAGCATGAAGCCATCATCATTCAAAATGGGAAGAGAACACTGGTTGAATTTGAAGACTTAGCGTTGAATTCAACCTTATTTGATAAAATCGGAAAAGCTTATGAACAAACGAATGAAATTCAAACATATTTACTGGATGGGACAAAGTGTTCTTTAATCGATTATCGATCATTTATAGACTTTGCAACTGAATTTTTAAAAAACAATTAATCAAAAGAGAGTAAGATATTAATTTATCTTACTCTTTTTATTATCGTTTTTAGATGGCGGAGTTAGTTTTTGTTAGTCATTAAATTGAGTTTAAGAGAATTTATTAAAATTAACAGAAAATTAATAATTCTTAAGGTTGATTTAAGGTGCATCACTATAATGAAAGTATAAGACATTATTTAAGCAAATTGGAGGCTGTTATCATGGCGATTAAATCTTTTAAACGGTATGAGAAAAAATTTTTGTTAACTCAACAACAATATGATGTATTGGTTAGTAAATTGTCTGATTACATGGAGCCTGATCAACATTGTTTAGATGGAAAGAATTACAGTATCTATAACATTTACTATGATACGGTTCATTCTGATGTCATTCGTCATTCTATTTCAAAGCCTTATTATAAGGAGAAGCTACGATTAAGAAGCTATAAAGTTCCTAAAAAACCAACGGATAAAGTGTTTTTAGAACTTAAGAAAAAAATTAATGGCATTGTGAATAAACGTCGTGTGGTTCTAACGTTACAAGAAGCAAAAGATTTTGTTGAAAAGGGAGTACGACCTGAATCACATGATTATATGAGCGAACAAGTCATTAGTGAAATAGCCTATTACTTAAGTCATGAAGTAGTGAAGCCAGCCGTTTACATCGGTTATACTCGTAAAGCTTTCTTTGCTAAAAACGATCCAGAGTTTCGTTTAACGTTTGATTCAAAAATATTAACTAGACGTGAAAATTTAACGCTTGAGTCAGGTTACTACGGGGAAGACATTTTAAAAGAAAATCAATACTTAATGGAAGTTAAAATCTTAGGGGCAATTCCTGTTTGGTTTACTCAGATTTTATCTGAGTTAGAAATTTACAATACTAAGTTTTCGAAGTACGGTCAAGAATTTATGAATTACTGTGCTCAAGATAAAAATGAAATAGAAGAGAAATGGAGAGAAATCGCATGTTAGAAACAATTATTCAATCAACAGATGGAAGCTCATTAACAATCGTCAATACGTTCATTGTTATGATCGCGGCTCTTATATTAGGACTTATGATTAGTTTAGTTTATATGAGAACAACTAAGAAATCTGGATATAGTCCAAGTTTTACAATCACATTAATTATGTTACCTGTCATTATTTCAATCATTATTTTATTAGTTGGAAATAATGTGGCTCGCGCCTTTAGTTTAGCAGGAGCCTTTTCACTTATTCGATTCAGAAGTGCTCCGGGAGAGCCAAAAGATATTGCCTATGTCTTCTTTACATTAGCCGTTGGGTTATGTTGTGGAATGGGGTATATTGGCTATGCCGTTATTTTTACCATGGCTCTATGTTTTGTTATGCTAGTATTAGATACAACTAAATTTGCGATGCCTAAAACAAAAGCAATGAAATTAAAAATTATTGTTCCAGAAGATTTAAATTACGAAGGTGTTTTTGATGAAGTTTTAAAGAACTATTCAAAAACTTACTTTATTGAAACGATCCGAACACGTGATTTTGGTGCTTTGTTTGAACTTAATTATTCAATCGAGTTACTTGAGGGAGTCAATCAAAAACAACTAATTGATGACTTAAGATGTCGAAATGGAAACTTAAATATTACATTAACGTTAAATGCTCAAAGTGAAAAAATATATGGTTAAAAGGAAAGCCAGTAAGGGATGAGAACTTACTGGCTTTTTATTATTAGTTAAATGACGGATAGGCTTTTAATGGTGATCAGTATGATTAATGTTAGGGAGATAATCAAATGATTTATTTAACTAAAGTTTTTAAATTCTACTAGCGGTAGATTTAGTTTCTTTGATAGGTGTAGGGGGGAAGAATATTAAGAAATCACGGGATTCAATAGTTTAGTTAGATTCAACATCCTAATTATAATTATTAGATAGATTATTGTTGAATGATTGCTTTTATATGAAAGCTGACTATTATCTGACACGTATTAGATTCAGTTTTTAGAAACTTATGTCACTTGCTTTCTACGTAATAAGAAGCTATTAAAAAAGGTATGAATCTAGTGGGCTTAGATTTCATACCTTTTTATTTATCGATGAGTGTCAGCTAATTAACGTCGCATCATGCCACCAGGGCCACCCATTCCCATATTTAACGTTGTATTACTCGTAACAGCACTTGAAATCGTTAGTGTTGCTACGTCTGAACCGCCACTGTATGAACCACCTTCATATAATCCATCCGTTGGAGTTGCAGTTGAAGTTCCGCCTGTTGAAATGGTATAAGTCTCACCTGTTTTAAATTCAGGAGAACTAATGATAATAACTTCTGATGTTTTAGCTGGAGCATAAGTCACCAGATTAACACCGCTACTATCTTGAACATTAATTAATGTATTACTTGAAGTGTTGCTACTTACGACGATTGTATTTTGAGTAGAAGATGAGCTCGGCGTTTGAAGCATATCTTTACTTCCTGATGCAATGAATAATCCACCGTTAATCGTAAATGTTTGATCAAAATCTAATGAACCATTTCCACCATTAGTAGGACCATTGACAATCACAGTTCCATTTGACATTTCAATTGATCCATTGGCATCAATTCCATCTCCAGAAGCGTCGACATAAACATAGCCACCGTTAAAATAAATCATCCCTGAACTTGATGAAAAATTATTTTGTCCAGGACGTCCATTCATAGCTGAACCATCATTTCCACCTGCTGCATTAATACCATCATCACTTGTAACAAGATGAATCGTTCCATCATTAATTGTAACTGTTGTACTTTCTAATCCTTCATAAGACTTTGTAATATCGATTGTTCCACCGTTAATCTCGAGTGTTGTATCGGCATGAATTCCATCATCACCACTAGCAATAGAGAAGGTTCCGTTATTAATCGTAACGCTATCGTTTGTATGAAGCGAATCATCGGATGAATCAATCGTAAAGTTTCCATTTTCAATCGTTAAATTAACTCCTGCTTTTAATGCTTTAGCACTTGTTGTTTCATCACTAGTAGTAGATGAAGATTGATTACGACCAGGCATTCCCCAAGTTCCCCAATCCTCTGATTTTGAACTACTGTTTTCACTACCACCACCTGTTTCGATTGTAAAGGTTCCACCATTAATCAGTAAATTAGTTTCAGCTTGGATTCCATCTCCTGTTGTAGTTAGATTAAATGTTCCGTCATGGATGGTAATCCAACCTTTAGTTGAATCTGTTGTATTATCTGATTTGATGGCATCACCTCCACTATTAATGACAAACGTTCCGTTATCAATTTCAATGGAGTCTTTTCCTTTTAATCCGTTGTTAACAGCAGTAATAGTAATATTTCCATCTTTAATATCTAAGTCATCCTTGCTTGCAATTGCGTTGTTATAGTTTGCGTTAACGACTAAAGAGCCTGTTCCGTTAATTTTTAAATCATCTTTACTAAAAATAGCAGCACTCGGTTCATCGATTGATGAATCTTCAAAGAGATATGAATCGGCATCTGTAATGATGCTTTCGGTTCCATCGACTAAGGTTAAGGTTGTTTTATCTGCATTCATAATATAAATAGGGGCACTAGTTGAAGAAGTTAATTGAACACCATTTAGTAATAATTCCACCTGATCGGTATCTCCTGCATTGACTATAACTTGACCGCCTTCTAATGTTCCACTTAAACAATACGTTCCACCTTTAGTAATAGTCACAATGTTTTCTTCCACCGTCACACCTGTTCCATTCACGTCAATCGTTGATCCAAATTCAATGGTTGTATCGGCGTTAGTCGTCGCTTGTTTATCGGTTTGAAGAGTCGAATCAATAACACTTTCTTGTGTTGTCTCATCAGAATTATTCATTTGCTGATTGGAACATCCGACTAATGTACTATAAATTGATAAAGCTGAAATAAAAAACGTCAGTTGCTTTTTCATTTTAAATGCCTCCTGTTTAATGAGTTCTCTTTTCTAATCTTTAATCTAAAGAAGATAAGACAAATCTAAGTAGAAAGCGTCTAAAGGATAGGTTATAAGAATGGGGACACGATTTCTACAAAGATATTTGTCTTATCTGTGGCTAATATAACAAGTGATTCTTAAAATATCCTTAAACTATAAAAAAGAAAGTCATCTATAATCAGTAAACAACAAACATTTAACCATTCCTATCTAACATCATGAAATGTATTATCCTTCAATTAACATTTATAATGATACTAAATCAAAGAAAAAGAAGAAGGTGTAGATGTGAAACGAAACAAAATGGACTATGTTCAATATGTTGGAGGAATTTTAATATTAACACTTGGCGTTGCGTTAAGTTCAAAGGCGGGGTTAGGAACAGGATCATTAGACTCGATTAATTTTGCTTTAGCTAGTCGAACACAATTAAACTTATCCATAGTCATTGTTTTAATGGCGTTTGTAGCTATTTTTATTTCAGCGGTGATTCGTCGTGGCAAGTTAAGTTTTAAAACGTTAATGACTGCTATATTCATGGGTGTGTTTACGGAGTCATGGGTAAAGATCATAGAAATCATTACTGTGGATACAATTGCTCAACAGATTATTGTATTTGCTTTAGCTATTTTTTGCGTCTCACTAGGGATTGCCATCTATTTAAGACCTAAATTTCCAGCGAATCCAAATGATGATATGATCGTCGCTTTAAATGAGGTATTAGGATTAAAAATGGGAACAGCAAAATTGTTTATTGATATAATCGCAATTGTCATTGCTTTACTATTAAAAGGACCGGTAGGAATTGGAACTGTTTTAATGACTGTTTTAATCGGACCAATAGTTAATTTAATTAATTCAATCATTAATAAGTTCACTCCATCATCGATAGAAGCAATAGAAAAAAGTGTAGTTTAGCTACATTTTTTTCGTTTCAATCCTACCAACAGAAATGACAACTAATTTGGAAATTAATTTTTTAAAAAAGGTGATTTTTACAATAAAAAACTAGAATGAATATATTTTGATCAGAATTTGAGAATACTAATACTGGTTTCATTGAATTGAAATCATTGTTTACATTTAAAGGAGGTATTGATATGTCTACCTATAATAAATCAACTTATCAAGAAGAGTTTGGTGAAGAAGTCGTAAAAGATGCTGAACATGTAGCACATAAAATGGCACATGGAGTTCAAGACATAGCAAAAGATGTTGAACACGGAGCTAAAAAAGTTGCTCACGGTGTAGATGATGTTGCTAAAGATGTAGCGCATGGTGCAGATAAAGCTGTTCATGCGACGGCTCATGGCGTTAAAAACGTTGCAGAAGATATTGCGCACGGAGCTAAAAAAGTAGTAGATAGTGCAGAAGACGTAGCAGAAGATATCGCTCATGGAATTAGTAAAGGAATGAAAAATGTTGTAAATGGAACTGAAAAAGTTATCCACGAAACAGCAGAAGGTATTGAACATTTAGGAGAAAAAATTGAGCACGGAGCTAAAAAAGTCGTAAACAAGGCAAAAGACTTCGTTGATGATATTCGTCACCCAAATGATCATCTTGAACAATAAGACAGACTATTATCTTTTAAAAGAAGTTTGTTAATAAAATAAAAACCTCACAAATACGTGAGGTTTTTATTTTATTATTTAATTGCTGTGATATGAGCGATAACTTCAATAATTTCAGGGGTAATGTAGAATAAAGCTGTTCCAATTACTAACCCTTTTACTGCATCTTTTAACATTTGAATTTGTTTCATTTCAAATTCCTCCTTTGGTGTTTTTACTAACCCCAAAGGTTTTACAGGCCTTCTTCCTATAAAACGCATGTTGCGTTTAAACAAGAAAAATAAACAGAGCCTAGTGGCCGCGTTTTCTTATGAGAATAAGAAATTAGCCGTCATATTGGTTTCTATGAGAGAATTTTTCTCATCATTTACGTTTTCAATCTGAGCTCTATTTATGAAAAAGCGCTCGTAATTAACTTATGTGGTAATTACTTTCTTTTTGTGAATGCTTCTGGCGATTATCATTCCGACGATAATCAATAACAACACATAAAGAACAGTACGTGGAAATTGTTCTTTCCTTCAACCTCGAAACATTCCTTGTCTTAACGCAAGGGGTTGGTATAATAGAATAACATGTTTAGATTATAAAAGCAAGCAAAAAAATAAGAAAATATACATAAATAAATTAAAAAATTGATCAGTCATGAATTTATAGGTAGGAAAATGAACATTGAGTATTGTATCTCTCTTTAAACTCGAGCATAATAGAGTTATTGATAAAAGTTAATCAACTAAGAGGAGTGGGTGAATTTGAAGGATTATATTACTTTTGAAAATGTTAAAAAAGTCTATAAAATGGGAGAAGTAGAGATTGAAGCGTTAAGTGGTGTCAATTTTTCGATTGATAAAGGAGAATTTGTCATTGTAGCTGGAGCGAGTGGTGCTGGGAAAAGTACCGTTTTAAATATATTAGGTGGAATGGATACAGCTAGTAGCGGAAGTATTAAAGTCGGAGGAAATGAGATTAGTAAATATAATAATAAAGAACTGATCACTTATCGTCGTTATGATATCGGATTTGTTTTTCAGTTCTATAACTTAGTTCAAAATTTAACGGCTTTAGAGAATGTTGAATTAGCGACACAAATCTGCAAAAATCCTTTAGATGTTCATGAAGTATTAGAAGCAGTTGGTCTTTCTCATCGTAAAAATAACTTTCCTGCCCAAATGTCAGGAGGAGAGCAACAACGTGTAGCGATTGCGCGTGCATTAGCCAAAAACCCTAAATTATTATTATGTGATGAACCAACGGGGGCTTTAGACTACAATACTGGAAAGGCTATTTTAAAATTATTACAAGATATGTGCCGTCAGATGGGAATGACAGTTGTTATGATTACTCATAACTTAGCTATTGCTCCAATGGGAGATAAAGTTATTCATGTCCGTAATGGAAAAGTTTCAAGTATTGAAATTAATGAAAATCCAACACCAGTCGAAAGGATTGAGTGGTAGATATGAGTAAAAGCTTAACAAAGGATACAATTCGCGATATTAAAAAGTCATTAGGCCGATTCATTTCTATTTTGGTGATCTGTGCCCTAGGAGTTGCTTTTTTTGTTGGGATTAAGTCTTCTCCTTTATCGATGAAACGAACAGTCGATCAATATTATGACGATTATAATATGATGGATTTACGTCTACTTTCAACACTTGGATTTACTGACTCTGATGTTGAGGCAATCGAGCAATTACCAGGGATTAACGGTGTTTTTGCAACTTTTTCTCAAGATGTGATAACTAATTATAATAATCGAGAACTTGTACTGAAGGTACACGCCTTACCTGAAAACTTAAATTCAGATAACTCAGATTATATTAATCAAGTGCGTGTAATTGAGGGACGATTACCTGAAAAATCAGGAGAAGCAGTGATTGAAAAAGGAAATTACGTTGAAACAATGGAGATTGGTTCTAAAATCACATTAGAGTCTGGGACAGACCAAGAATTAAGTGACACGTTAGAAACAATTGAATACACCATTGTTGGGATTGTAGAAACGCCGTATTATCTATCTTTTGATAAAGGAACGACAACGATTGGAAATGGTGAAATAGCAAGTTTTATCATGATTCCACAAAGTGACTTTAAATCAGATATTTATACTGAGGTATTTGTAACAGCAAGTGGAGTATCGGATTTAGATACTTTTAGTAAAGCTTATGAAGAAGCGATGCAACCATTGATTTCTTCAATTGAAACACTCGCTGATACGCAAACGAAACAACGTTATGATGAGATTATGGACGAAGCGACAAAAGAATTAGATAAAGGTCGTCAAGAATACGAAGATAAAAAAGCAGAGGCATTAGCTGAGTTACAAAAGGCGTCTGATGAACTCGAAGAGGCTAAAGAAACGATTGAATCAGGTAAATCAGAGTTAGCTTCTAAGAAAACACAGTTTGAATCAACTATTGCACAGGTAAAAAAACAAATAGCAGATGGTGAAGCAAAATTAACTCAAGGAGAAGCCGAATTTAATCAGGCATATAATGAATTTTACTCAAATAAAGATAGTGCTTGGGAAAAGATTAATGCAGCAAAAGAAGAACTGAATCAAAGTGAAGATCAATTAAATGAACTAAAATTAACGATTACTCAATTTGAAGACAGTTTAAATAACCCATTGCTCACTGAAGAACAAAAAACGACTGTTATAGCACAACTAACGGTTCTTAAAGAACAGTATGAGACTGGAATGATGACCTTAACAGCTGCTAAATCAGAGTTAGAAAAAAATGAACAGGATTTAATTCAAGGTGAACAACAGTTATTAGAGACTAAAACAACATTAGAAAATTCTCGCCAAGAACTTAATCAACAAAAAGCTAATTTAGAACGTGAGATAGCAAGTGCTCATCAACAATTTGAAGCAGCTGAAACAACGTTAGCTCAAGGAGAAACTGAGCTAGAAGCTGGACAAAAAGAATATGAGAAAGCTAAAAAAGAAGCTGAAGAAGGATTTGAAGAAGCTGAGAAAGAGCTAGAAACAGCGAAAAAACAACTTGAAGAGTTAGAAGAGCCAGAGTGGTATGTGCTTGATCGTAATAAACATTATTCATTTGTAGATTACAAAGGAGCAGCAGATAGTATTGATGCGGTTTCACAACTATTCCCTGTGTTTTTCTTTATGGTTGCTGCACTTGTTTGTTTAACAACCATGACACGAATGGTGGATGAACAACGAATGAATATCGGAACGCTAAAAGCACTGGGTTATAATAAATGGAACATTGCTTCAAAGTTTTTAATTTATGCAGGAGTAGCGAGTTTAACAGGAAGTGTGATTGGAGCTGCCGTTGGAAATGTTGTTTTTCCAAATATCGTGATGGAAGCTTATTCGATGATGTATGTCTTGCCAAATAAGATGATTGTTGTTAGTTGGCCACTTATTTTAACCGCTTTAGGAATTGCAGTTGGGGTGACAACTTTATCAGCTTACTTTGCTGTGAATTCAGAGTTAGTTGAAACACCTTCTATTTTAATGAGACCTAAAGCTCCAAAAGAAGGAAAGCGAATTTTATTAGAACGAATTCCTTTTGTATGGAATAACTTAAGTTTCATTGGAAAAGTAACGGTGCGTAATATTTTCCGTTATAAAAAACGTTTCTTCATGACGGTTTTTGGAATCGCTGGGTGTACAGCTTTATTATTAACTGGATTTGGGTTAAAAGATTCTATTCGTACTATTGTTGAAAAACAGTTTGGATCATTATTCTTATACGATATGACGTTATCATTTGATCGTGAAAGTACAGAAAATGAACGAAATGATTTGATTGAATGGCTTAATCAAGATGATCGATTTGCGGGAACATTATTAACAACTAGTCAAAATGGAAAGTTATACACTGATGATCAAGACAAAGATATTATTATTTTCATTCCTGATCAGTTAGAGGATTTAAATTCGTTTATTCACTTTCAAAATCGTAAAACGGATGAGTCATTTGACTTAACGGATGAAGGTGCAATCTTAACTGAAAAAGTAGCAAATCAACTAGGTGTTAAAGTTGGAGATACAGTAATATTAGAAAATGCAGATGGGAAAAAGGTAGATGTTTCAATTTCAGGGATTACTGAAAACTATATTAATCATTACATCTATTTATCTAAAACTGCTTATGAAAAATTATTTAATGATACGATTAGTTTTAATCAATTAGTCGCTATCTCAAATCAACAAGATAAAGATCTTCAGTCACAAACTTCAAGTGAATTAATGGCGTTAGATCAAGTGAGTGGGGTAAGTTGGGTATCTACGCTACAAGATAGCTTTGATGATATGATTAAGAATTTAAACTACGTCATTATTTTACTTATTGTTTCGGCAGGAGCACTTGCATTTGTCGTTCTTTACAATTTAACGAATGTTAATATCTCAGAACGTATGCGTGAAATAGCAACCATTAAAGTATTAGGATTTTATGATTTCGAAGTATCGGCCTATATTTATCGTGAGAATATTATTCTTACGATCATTGGAACACTGGTTGGATTAGTTTTAGGAACAATTTTTCATCAATTTGTAATGACAACGGTTGAAATGGATATGATGATGTTTGGACGTGAAATTCGTGGATTAAGCTACATTTATTCAGCGGGATTAACGTTTATCTTTGCAGCCTTTGTTAACTTAGCGATGTACTATAAACTAAAAAATGTTCAAATGGTAGAGTCATTAAAATCAGTTGATTAATTATAAAATGAAAGAGAGCTTATGTTGATCATAGGCTCTCTTTTTATGTCATCGTTGATGGAAAAAACGCATTCAATCTAGTTTGTTGTAGATTTATACGTATAATTGTATAACTTGAACATAAAATGTTTATATAAAGCGATGGCAGTAAAACAAGAATTTTAATGTAAATACCTTATATAAGCAAAAACATCTATATTTATCATTACACACTAACTGTTTGATCGTTGTGTCGTAAAAGACAGACTATAGTCAGGGGGAGGAGTATGAAAATATGTTATTTGGTAATGAAGAATCATGAAGTCATTGAAATTGATGTGGAAAAAATGACAACGATTTTTTTTGCTATTATAACTGTGTTGAAGTCTAGACCGGAGTCTATCGTGAATATGGCGATGATGCAATCGATTCCAACTACCCAAGTTAAAGCAATAACTCAATCAATGATTCAAATGAAATATCCCCAATTACTTGATAGGTATCCATATAAAATAAAAGAAAAATACTAGGAAGTTTTAACGAATGTAAATTTAAAAGGATAACGCTTCATATATGTAAAATAGGTAATAAGTCTTAGATGTGTGCATTTGCACACTCGAAACTTTCGACATAATTCGATATACTTGATTTAGAGAGGATTTATGTTTATAATAGAATATTTTTTAAGTGATAACATGTATATTACCCGATGTACACAACTAAACATGATCTATTATATTAAATTCTCTATTGGGAAGTTTATGTCCAATGTTAAGTGGCTCGTTATGATGCTATTTTGTTTATTTTTTATTTAAGTCAAAAGTTATTTATTGTAGATCAGGGCTACAATAAATAACTTTTTTAGTTCATTCATTGTAAATTGAAAGGAAAGCTAAAATGGCTTTCTTTTTTGTTAGTTTAAAAATAATTTATATGATGGTTTCAAGTTAAAATAATATCATTTGGATTGAACAGTAAGTTGTACATTCTTCAACAAAATAACATGTTTTTAGAACAATTCTCATATAATTTAACGATATGAGAGGAGGAGTAGAAATCATGAATGTTGATCAAAACGCAATTAGTATTCAATATGGCGATGTCGATGGCGACTATAACTGTGAAAAAATCATACTATTTGGCACACCGTATGGACCTAACCAATCTTATACACAGCAGTTAGAGCTATTAATTCATTATATGGATGATACGAAGTTAAGATTTGAACTAGATTTACAGGGATATGGTATTCATTTGTTTTTAGGAGATTTTCTAAACAAAAACTATAGTCAAATATTGATTACAGGTCGAACAGGAGGTAGCGGAGATTACGCGATTTTACGTTTGTATTGCTTAGAAAATAATAAATTAAAGCTGATACTAGACGAGGAAGATCTTTTAAGAAAGCTAGTTTATCAATCGGGTTATATTAATATGAATGGTACTTTAGGAATTACTTGTCCGGCTAGTGGTCAAACCTTTATGTTAGAAAGTAGAGGGGGATTTAATCCTTACTCATCTTATGGAGGAGTGCGACAGGACATGGGTCAACCGACAGTTACAGCTATCAATACAATCTATCCAATCATGCAGCCATATGATAATTTTTATAGTTTACAAACACAGCAACGAATTATAGGAGCTAACAATTCGGATGTATTAGGACTGATTCAATCAGTGATCCAAGTAACAGAAGAAGCACCACTTATTCGAAGCCAAGCGCTTGTTAAATATGCCAATTCATAGTAAAGAAGTAGAGATTAAATCTCTACTTTTTTTGTAGCTACCACCTTTATTACTGTGTCTATTAAACAAGTGGACATTATGACTGTTATCTTAGAATAACTCATGATATGATTAGAGAAAATAGGCTATAAATGGACAAGATAAGCTTTTTCATGAGTAATAAGATGTCTTAATGATTGAGAAGAAGCGGGAAGTCAAATCAAAAAATATTGATTCGTTTTAAAAGGAGTAGAAGATGAATATTAAAGCACAATTACTAGAATTAGCAGATCCAGGTTATCAAGCATTTACTGAGCGATTAATACCGGGCCATAAAAATATTTTAGGCGTTCGTTTACCCCTTTTACGTAAGGTGGCTAAGGAGATTGCTAAAGAAAATTGGCGTGAATTTTTAAAACAAAACGATGAGGTTTACTTTGAGGAAATCATGTTAAAAGGAATGGTGATTGGCTATATTAAAGATGCATCCGTCAACGAAATAATAAAACTAATTGAAACCTTTATTCCTAAGATGGATAACTGGTCAGTTTGTGATAGTTTTTGTGCGGGTCTTAAAATAACCAAACATCATCAAGAAAAATTTTGGCCGCTGATCTGCTCCTCTCTTTCATCAGAAGATGAGTTTGAAGTCCGATTTGGAATTGTCATGATGCTAACTTATTACGTTGATAATCGATATGTTAATGACGTGTTAAATCACCTAGAGCATCTTTCACATTCAGGGTATTATGTTCGAATGGCGATTGCATGGGCTATCTCGGCTTGTTATGTTAAATATCCAAACTTAACACTCGCTTATTTGAAAGAAACTAAACTAGATACATTTACTTATCACAAAGCACTACAAAAAATTAGCGAATCGTTAAAAAGTGATGTATCAACTAAAGAAATGATGAAACAAATGAAACGTGTCGATCATTGTTAAAAAAAGCATAGTTATTGTAATATATTTGCAGAGCTATGAATTTGAGAGTATTATAGTAGCTACTTAAAGCATCAAGATAATAAAGGAAGTGAAGACGTGGCTTTCATTAAAGTTTATAAAATTACGAAAAATTGTCATAAAAAGATTGAAGCCATTATGGATGAGAAAAAGGCTGGGGATCATGAACTGATTTATAAATTTACAACAACGAGTGAATCCATTCATAAACTAGATTCGGCGTATCATATTGTTCAACGATTTCCTGTGGACGAATATGTAAAACCAGAAATTGCCTATCAAATTGGAATGGAGGTTGCGACTCGATTTTTAAAAGATTATTCTGATTATGTGGTTGCAACGCATACTCATTCAAAAGTTTTACATAATCATATTATTTTTGTATCGACTTCGATGAATGAGGATGAAGCGTATAGTCAACGATATGAAGACAAGCTCCGTCAACTAATTATTCAGTTGACAAATGATTGTTGTGAAAAGTATGGTTTATCAACCATTCAATATAGATAAGCTTCCACCATTAGGAAGCTTTTTATTTAGTTTGAAGCCTATTTATCTTTTGAAATGACGTGTGCTTTTGATCACGTTTTTCAGATTTATTAGACGGTTTAATTTGAGAAAAATAAAATGAGTGCTTAACCAAGAGCAGAGAGAGTTGATACAACTGATTCGGCTGATTAAACCAATGAAACTTATGATATAATAAAGAAAAGATAACATCAGGAGGTTAGAAGATGGATCAACATTATTTAGTGATGTTTTTAAGAGAAGGTAGCTACATTGAATCAAATGTCGAACTTTTAGAACTCGATCGTTCAACAATTTCTGAAGTCGTTGAGCGATTAATTGATTATCATCAAAGTGATGAATTAGAGGACGAACTTCGTAGTTGTGGAACAAATATTCGTGCAATTATTCGTGTCTACTTAAATCATGTCGGTGATTATGGATATGAAGATTTTTATCATTTAGAATTAGTCACACCAAAGTCATTATAGTTAGGTAGGGTTAAAAGATAAAAAGGTAATAAAGTAATGGAGGTTTATGAATGAATAATAACGATATTCTAATTCGTATACGATATGCACTTAATTTAAAAGATGGACAAATGGTCAAAATCTTTAAACTAGGTGGAGTTGAGGTTACAGAAGAAGAAGTCAAAAAAATGTTAACTAAAGTTAAAGAAGAGTTTGGATTCCAAGATAAAACAAACACAGAAACTTTACCTTGTAACAATAAGATGTTAGACAGTTTCTTAAACGGATTAATTATTTTCAAACGTGGTCCACAAGAAAAGAAACCGAATCAACCTGAGAATCCAGTGAGTATTCGTCGTAATAATGTCAATAATATTGTTTTAAAGAAATTAAAAATTGCTTTAGCTTTAACAGCAGAAGAAGTTCTTGATATTTTAGGATTAGCAGGTGTTAAAATTTCAAAAAGTGAATTAAGTGCCGTATTACGTAAAGAAGGACATAAAAACTATAAAGAATGTGGCGATCGTTATTTACGCAACTTTTTAAAGGGATTAGCGATTCAATATCGTACAGCACAAAAATAAAATTATTATAGTTTTAAATGACAGATGTTGTCGTAATCACACAGAAATTGTCGTTGAAAAAACGCATATTTGTTGATATAATTTAACTTTAAAAAGATAGTTATGATGACAAATATCTATATATTGGAGAAGTGAAAGATGACAGTAAGAATTGCAATTCTAGGTGGACCAAGATGTGGTAAAACAACGTTAATTCAACAATTATACGTGGATTTAAAAATTCGAGATATTAATGTCGGAGTTGCGACTGAATATAGTACAGATTATTTACGTGATAAAGGAATGATTGAATCTATTTCAGAGCAATATGGAATTTACTTAGGGCAATTACATTTAGAAAAAGCATTAGAAGGACATGATTATGCGATTACTGATTATGCAACGTTCGTTCCATACATTTATGGACGTTTAATGCTTGGTGATAAAAAACGCACTAAAAAAGAAATTGAAATTTTAAATGACTTATATAGCTTAGCTATTCGCGATTTACCTCAATATGATCATATCTTCTTTGTTCCACGCGAATTTGGATACAAAAAAGATGGTGTTCGCTGGCAAGATGAAGAAGTGGCTCAAATGGTAGATGATGCTATTTTAAACTTCTTAAATGCTGAAAATGTTAAGTATGAAATGATTACTGGATCAACACGTGAACGTTCACAAAAAATAATGGATATTGTTGGGATTGATAAAGAAATCATTCAACCACAATCAGTAGAAAACATAGCACAATAATAAAAGTGCCGTTAATGTTAACGGCACTTTTTGTATGCATTTATGAAGTTATGTTTTAAATGAATTGACTCATAATATGATTTAGAAATCATCATTCATGGATTACTTTCGTAGCAATTTAGGAGAAATGTTTATTAGATTAATACTTTTTCAAATGCGAGACGTTTACTACCATCTGATAAATAAATAATGCCACAATAGCTGAATTGATTTTTAGCTAATAACTTTTGCATGGATTGATTATCTTCATGAGTATCAATTCTAATACTTGAAATTGCATTTTCTTTACACATGCGTTCAGTATGAAAAATAAACTCAGAAGCAATGCTCATCCCTTTAAAAGAAGAATCAACAGCGACTCGATGCATGACGGCATACTTTTGTTGACTTTTCCATTTACCATTAAAAATTTGATGATAAGTCGGCTCTTCTTCAAATGAAATAACAGCGACTGCAATAATTTTTTTATTTTTAGTTAAAACATAACTTTCTTTTTTTTCAATATCTTGTTTAATCACGGTTGAATTAGGATAGCCATTTTGCCATTGATCAATTCCTTGTTTTTTAAAATAACATTGTGCCTGTTTGATAATCTCCATTATACGCGAAAGGTCATCAAACTTAGCAGCTCTAAACTGTAACATATTATCTCTCCTTTTCATATGAATAAACTTAGTAACTAATGTAGTTGAACACAAAATTTTTGTATATCCGATCAGACTCATTTTCTTAATCAGGATTACTATCATAGATGTAAATAATTAAAAAAAACAATGAGCATTATTTTTAAGAGATAAGCTCGTTTAATCTAACTCTATAAAAACCAATTTATATAACAATAACCAAAAATTATCGATAAAAATTATCTTTAGAAATATGGAAGATACATATAATAATGAAGTATTTTGAAAGGAGGTATTATTATGCAAACTGAAACACGCCGTGTGGTGTTAATTGGTACAGGATTTGTAGGAATGAGTTTCGCCTATTCAATGGTGAATCAAGGTGGAGCTGAAGAGCTAGTCTTAATTGATGTTAATCATGAAAAAGCAGAAGGAGAGGCTATGGACTTAAGCCATGGGATTCCTTTTGGACCTGAAAATATCGAAATTTGGGCTGGGAATTACGAAGACTGTAAATCAGCTGATATCGTTGTTATTACAGCCGGAGTTAATCAACAACCTGGAGAAACACGTTTAGCATTAGTTGAACGAAACGCTAAAATTATGCGTGATGTCGTTGGAAATGTCATGAAATCAGGGTTCAATGGGATTTTATTAATCGCAAGTAACCCAGTTGACGTTTTAACTTATATTGCTTGGCAAGAATCAGGATTACCAAAAAATCGTGTCATTGGGACAGGGACAACACTTGATACAGCCCGTTTACGTCACCAAATTGGTAAATATTTAGATGTTGACCCTCGTAATGTCCATGGTTATATTGTTGGAGAACATGGAGATACAGAAACTCCATTATGGTCACACACAACAGTTGGTGTTAAACCAATCTTTGATATTATCAAAGATCATCCAGAATATAAAATGGAAGACTTAGAAGAAATCTACGTTAATGTTCGTGATGCTGCTTATCATATTATTGAACGTAAACGTGCCACTTACTATGGTATTGGGATGTGTACAACGCGTATCGTTAGAGCTATTTTAAATGATGAAAACTCAGTCTTACCAGTTTCTGTTTATTTAGATGGGCAATACGGACTTCATGATATCTTTACCGGAATGCCAGCTATTATTAACCGTAACGGAATTCGTGAAGTATTCAATTTAAATATTTCAAAAGAAGAACAAGAACAGTTAACAAAATCAGTTTCGATCTTAAAAGAAACATTAGATACTGTTCGCTAAAAAATCAGGGATGTCATTTTTAATGTAAATGAACATCCCTTTTTCATGTTATTAAGTGACTCAGTAAGATACACGATGAATTACTTTTTACTATTTATTAACACACTGATAGCAGCGATTGTAATCATCATTCGTTGGAAATCGTGAATCAACACGTCCCCCTGGACCAACTTCTAGATTACAGTTGGCACAGTACGGAATTTCATCATATGAACCTTCTTCGTAAAAATTAGAAAGTGGTTGCATTATAAGTTCTTCAAACATCACATAACCTCATTTCATTTAATATATAAGTCCAGATAAATTTTCTTTAGAGAAAATTTTTAGCTGGACCATAGAATGTCTTGATAAGTCAAGTAATCCTTAGTTTTGATAATAAACATTAGATGTCAAATACTTATCTGTTTCTATATAGATTAGTTTTATCATACCTTAATTTGAGTTTAAATAAAATATTTTCTCTCTATACCAAGCTAAAAAAAGACCCAGATGACAATAATGAAGTTAAAAACTTTTCTTGGATAAAAAAATACCGCCACTTATATGGATAAGATCACATAAACGTTAAGCTAATAAATTCAAAAAACTCAATTGACAAATGATGGTAAATAGCTAGAATAGATAATAAGATAATAAATGAATTAGGGTAGAGGCCGCGAGACTTAAGAGTAACCATAAGGAGGTAAGCACGATGATTTATGGTGAAAGGAAGAATTGCCGAAGGCTATAACAGATGCTTTAATGTTATAGACCTGGGGATGCATAAAATATATGTATCACTGTCACAAATAGTTATTTGTGTTGAGCTACATTTAATCAATAAAGCTATTTTAAATTTAGTTAGATTTATTATAGCTTTTAGAGGCTCCCTTAATGACTAGTTAAGGGAGTTTTTATTATATAAATGGGCTTCTTTCTACCGTAAAGAAAGGACTATAAAATGAAACTACATGGAACGATGATGGTACAAAACGATCAACTTTATATTGGAGGGATGAGCTGTTTAGAATTAGCTCAAACTTATCAAACGCCACTTTATGTTTTTGATGAACAATTAGCTCGAAAAAATTGTCAAGAATACATGAAGCATTTTAAAGCTAAAGAAAACAATAATCGAGTTGCATACGCGGGTAAAGCCTTTTTACCTTTACATATGTGTCGTTTGATTAAAGATGAAGGACTTTATTTAGATGTTGTATCTGGTGGAGAGTTATATACGGCTCATAAAGTTAATTTTCCTATGGAAAAAGTGTTGTTTCATGGAAACAATAAAACGATTGAAGAAATACAAATGGGACTTGATTTAGGGGTTGGACGATTTGTTGTTGATAACTATTATGAACTCGATTTACTAGAACAATTTTGTAAAGAAAAACAGATGAAGCAAGCGATTTATTTAAGAATTACACCCGGAATTGAAGCTCATACTCATGATTATATCAAAACGGGGCAAATTGATTCCAAGTTTGGTTTTACCTTAACAAATGGTGATTTGTCTGAATGTTTATCAAATTTTCATCAATATCAGCATTTAGAATTGATTGGTTTACATGCTCACATCGGATCACAAATTTTTGATGTGACACCTTTTTTAGATGAAGTCGATATTATGATGAGATTAGTTAAAGAGATTCAAGAATGCTATGATATCCAAATTAAAGAAGTTGACTTAGGTGGAGGAATGGGCGTGTATTACACGAAAAAAGATCAACCCAAAACCATTCAACAATTTTGTGAGGCAATCATTGAACGGGCAGCAGCATCATGTGAGGCACTAGGAATTGAAGTACCGATTCTTGTCATTGAACCCGGACGCTCAATTGTTGCAAATGCTGGAAGTACCCTTTATACGGTTGGTTCGATGAAAGATATAAAAGATGTTCGTACGTATGTGGGTGTTGATGGGGGAATGACCGATAACATTCGCCCATCTTTATATCAAGCAGGTTATGAATGTTCGATTGTCACTAAAATGCGTACAGGTGAACCAAAGCAAGTAACGATTGCAGGAAAGTGCTGTGAAAGTGGCGATATTTTAATTACAGATGTGGACATTAAAGGAATTGAAACTGGGGACATTCTCATTATTGCCTCAACTGGAGCATACGGTTATTCCATGTCATCTAATTATAATAAAATTCCAAAGGCTGCAATCGTTTCAGTTTTAAATGGAGAAGCTCAGGTGATTTGTAAACGACAAAGTTTAGAAGAGTTGCTGTCACTAGAAGTTTAAATAGGGGTGAGAATCAGATGAGGATGCTAGTTCATAAGTACGGGGGAACGTCAGTAGGAACGCTTGAAAAAATTAAAAAAATTGCAAAACGTGTCATTTTAGAAAAAGAAAATGGATATGAAATGGTCGTTGTTGTTTCAGCGATGGGAAAAACAACGGATCACTTAGTAGAGATGTCTAAAGAAATTTCAAAAAATCCAAGTAGGCGAGAACTTGATTTAATTTTATCAACCGGAGAACAAGTTTCAATCGCCTTATTATCGATGGCGTTTCAAGAGCTTGGCTATGATGCGATTGCTTTAACAGGATTTCAAGCGGGAATTAAAACATATGGTCCCCATACGAAAAATAAAATTTTAGATATTGATAGTGACAAAATTCAGAATTATTTATCACAGGGAAAAATCGTCGTTGTCGCTGGATTTCAAGGTATTAATGATGAAGGAGACATTACGACACTTGGACGCGGTGGATCAGACACCACAGCTGTTGCATTAGCCGCTAAACTTAATTGTCCGTGTCATATTTATACCGATGTGGATGGGATTTACTCCGTTGATCCAAGGTTATATCCACAAGCCAAAAAGTTACAGACGGTGAGCTATGAAGAAATGATGGAAATGGCAAGCTTAGGGGCTGGTGTTATGGAAGCACGAGCCATTGAAATTGCCTATAAATATAACATTCCGATCTATGTTGCCTCAAGTATGAATGATGTGGAAGGAACTTATATTAAGGAGTATGATGAAAAAATGGAAGAAAATATTATTACTGGTTTGAGTATTAGTGACGATAGCTTAATGGTGACGATTAGCCGAATTCCTGATCAAATAGAACATATCGCGATGATCTTTGAAAAGTTAGCGCAAGAAAATGTTAATGTCGATATGATTAGTCAAACCGCCCCGTTATCGGGAGTTATTAGCTTATCATTCACTGCCCCAAAAGATGATTTATTTATTATTGAAAAAATAATGAGTGAATTTAATGAAGGGTTTGAAGTTAGTATTGAACAAGAAATGACAAAAATTTCAGTCGTCGGCATTGGAATGAGAAATCAAAGTGGAGTTAGTGGACGATTATTCAGACTTTTAGCGAATCATGACATTAAGGTTAAACAAGTCACAACATCAGAAATTAGTATTTCTTACATGATTGAGACTAAATATAAAGAAACAGCTGTTTCGGTTTTATCAAAAGAGTTGAATTTATAAGGGGGGAAAGTCCTATGGATTTTAAACAAGTGGTTCAAACGCATCGACAATACTTACATCAAATTCCTGAGCTTGGTTTTTGTGAGTTTCAAACGTCCTCCTATTTAAAAGAGCAACTAGAGAAGCTTGGTTATGAGGTGTATTCGACTGCTAAAACAGGGATACTCGCTTACCGCAAAGGAGTAAGTGAAGAATGTATTGCCTTTCGTTCAGACATGGATGGATTAAGTATTACAGAAGAAACAAATGTAGATTTTGCTTCAACTATTGAAGGACAAATGCATGCTTGTGGACATGATGGCCATATGTCCATTCTTCTTGGCTTTGCTACTTACGTTTCAACTCTTTCAAGCTTGAAAAAAAGTCTACTCTTCATTTTTCAACCAGCTGAAGAAGGTCCAGGTGGAGCAGAGGTTATTGTGAAGGAAGGCATTTTAAAAAGATTTAACGTTAAATCAATTTTTGGACTGCATATTTATCCAGAGATTGAAGAGGGAAAATTCGGATTACGTCCAGGAGCGATGACTGCTCAAACGGGTGAATTAGATCTTATGATTGAAGGAGTTGGAGGGCATGGGGCAATGCCTCATAAATCAAATGATGCCCTTATTGTTGCAGCACAGCTCATTAATAGTTATCAAAGTATCATCAGTCGTAATTTAAATCCAATTGAGGCAGGTGTCCTAACGATAGGAACGATTAACGGTGGTGAGCGTCGAAATATTATTGCTCAAAAGGTAGAGTTAACTGGAACGATTCGGGCGTTCAGTGAAGACGTTTATGAAATGATTAAAAAACGAATGAATGAAATCAATCATGGGCTTGAGCTGATGTTTAATGTTAAAGTAAGCACTCAATTGACGGATATGTATCCAAGTATTATGAATGATCCATCTTTATTTGATCTGATTTCTCAGTCAAAACTAGGTGAGCATTTAATTGAAATTGATCCGATGATGATTGCTGAAGATTTTTCATATTATCAAAAAGAAGTACCAGGATTATTTTTTATGTTAGGTTCACGAAATGAAGCGTTAGGCTATACCTATCCGTTACATCATGCCAAATTTAATTTCAGTGAACGTGTGATGATGGATGGCATTAAGCTGTATGATGAAGTATGTCAGTTATTAGATGTTTATGAAAGGGAGTGCTAAGATGAAGGGGATTAATCTTGCCATTGTAGGAGCAACTGGATTAGTTGGACAGACTTTTTTAAAGGTGTTAGAAAAAAGAAATTTTCCGATCAACCAGCTATACTGTTTTGCATCGAGTCGCTCTGCGGGTAAAGTCATTGAATTTAAAGGAAAAGAATATGTTGTTGAAGAATTAACAGAGCAATCGTTTAATCGAGAAATTGATCTGGCGCTTTTTTCAGCAGGAGGTGCTATTAGTAAAAAATTTGCACCCATCGCTGCTCAAAAAGGAATTCGTGTCGTGGATAATTCAAGTGCTTGGCGAATGGAACGTGACATTCCACTCATTGTTCCAGAAGTTAATGCAAGTGATTTAAATGAAAATCATTATATTATTGCTAATCCTAACTGTTCAACGATTCAATCTGTTGTTCCTTTAAAAGTTTTACATGAAGCATTTAAAATTAAACGAATTATTTATTCAACGTATCAAGCCGTATCGGGTTCAGGAGTTAAAGGACTAAAAGATTTGGAAGAGGGGACTTCAGACTTTTATCCACATCAAATTTCAGGAAATTGTCTACCACATATTGATATCTTTTTAGAGAACGGTTATACGAAAGAAGAGATCAAAATGATAGAAGAAACGAAGAAGATTTTAGGGGATCAAAGCATTCAAGTAACATCAACAACTGTTCGAGTGCCTGTTAAGTATGGGCACTGTGTTTCAATGAATTTACAATTTGAGCGTGACTTTACGTTAGATCAAGTTTATACACTGTTACAAAGTGTGGATGGATTAGTGTTACATGGTAAAGAAAATCCATTAGATTATCCAACACCACTTGATGTTGAAGGACAAGATGAGGTGCATGTGGGACGAATTAGACGGGATTTTAGTGTCGAGAATGGTTTAAGTTTATGGGTAGTTGCCGATAACATAAGAAAAGGTGCAGCAACGAATACCGTTCAAATTGCCGAACGATTATTAACTTATCTGTAGAAAGTGGTGAGATGATGTTTACAGGATCAGGGGTTGCTCTTGTGACTCCATTTAAAGATGGAGAGGTCCATTACGAGAAGCTAAAAGAATTGTTAGAGTGGCACGTTGCTAATCAGACAGATGCGATCATCATCTGTGGAACGACAGGAGAAGCTTCAACACTAACAGATAAAGAGCGAAAAGCAGTGATTAAGTTTACGGTGGACGTTGTGAATGGTCGAATTCCGGTGATTGCTGGCAGTGGAAGTAATAATACCGCACATGCTGTCGAACTTAGTCAGTATTGCGAATCAGTAGGTGTGGATGGTTTGTTAGTCGTCACGCCATACTATAACAAGGCAACTGATTTAGGACTACTAAAGCACTATGAAATGATTGCTAACAGTGTTCAACTTCCGATTATTTTATATAACGTTCCAGGGCGAACAGGTGTTAATTTAACACCACCACTTGTTCAAAAGTTAGCTCAAATTAAAAATATTGTTGGGATTAAAGAAGCGAGTGGTGATATCTCTCAAGTCGCTGAAATGATCCGCCTATGTGGAGAGGACTTTTTAGTTTACAGTGGAAATGATGATATGATTGTTCCTGTTTTATCATTAGGTGGGCAAGGGGTTATTTCGGTTTTAGCGAATATTTTACCTCAGGTTACACATGATTTAGTAAGTAGCTATTTAGAAGGTGATGTCAAAAAATCTCGCCAGTTACAACTTGGCGTGAATGGTTTAGTTCATGCTTTATTTATTGAAGTTAATCCCATTCCGATTAAAACAGCGATGAATGTCTTAGGAATGGAGGTTGGTAGCTTCCGCCTTCCACTCACAGAAATGGCAGCAACAAATTTAGTCGTTTTAAAAAAAGAATTAACGAATTACGGACTATAGCAAGAGGTGAAAGCATATGTTAAGTGTAGGTCTAAGTGGATGTAATGGCACAATGGGACGCATTATTCATGATCTTTTAGCAGAAGAGAATGATGTTCAAGTGGTTTTTGGAATTGATATTGATCCTAAACGATATGACAACGATTATCCTGTTTATCAAAGTGCAAGTGAGATTGAAATGGGATGTGACGTTGTGATTGATTTTTCAAAACCAGAAAATATTGAACCTCTATTAGCTTATTGCGTGAGTCATGAAGTAGCAGCAGTAATTGCAACAACAGGTTTAAGTGAAGAACAGGAAGAAAAAATCAAAGAAGCCTCAAAAAAAATTCCTATCTTTCGCTCAAACAATACATCACTTGGCGTAAACGTCTTAATTGACTTAGTAAAGACGGCGACTCGTTTGTTAAATGATAGCTTTGATATTGAGGTGATCGAAAAACATCACAATAAAAAAGTGGATGCACCAAGCGGGACAGCGTTTATGATTGCAAGTTCAATTAATGAAGAATTGAATGAATCGATGAATTATAATTATGGACGTCAAGGTAATCAGACGAAGCGAAATGAAAAAGAAATTGGAATTCATTCGGTTCGAGGAGGAACCATTCCAGGAGAACATACCGTTATTTTTGCCGGTCCAGATGAAATGATTGAGATTAAACATACGGCTTTATCTAAAAAGATTTTTGCACAGCAAGCGATTAAAGCTGCGGCGTTTATTTCACATAAACAAGCAAAACTTTATAACATGCAAGATTTAATGCATGTGAATTAGGGGGAAAGAGAATGAGTGAAGTAAAGTTAACGGATCCATATGAGATTGCGCGTTACATTAAAGAAGCTAAAAAAAGTACACCAGTTAAGGTGTACATTAAAGGGGATTTAGAGGGAATTGAATTTTTAAATTGTCGAGTATTTGGATCAGGAGATTCTGTCATTGTTTTTGGACAGTACCAAGACATTGAAGCAGTACTCTTAGAAAACGAATCACGTATTGACTATTATGAAGTAGAAAATGATCGTCGTAATTCAGCGATTCCGATGTTAGATTTAAAACATATTAACGCTCGTATTGAACCAGGAGCTATCATCCGAGACAAAGTACATATTGGAGAAAATGCGGTTATTATGATGGGCGCTGTTATTAATATCGGCGCTGAAATTGGTGAAAATACAATGATTGATATGAATGCAGTCGTTGGAGCTCGTGGAACAATCGGTAAAAATGTTCATGTTGGGGCAGGAGCTGTTATTGCTGGTGTCTTAGAGCCGCCAAGTAAAACACCTGTTATTATTGAAGATGGAGTTATGATTGGTGCAAATGCCGTTATCTTAGAAGGCGTTCGTGTTGGACATGGGGCTGTCGTAGCAGCGGGAGCTGTGGTAACTGAAGATGTAGCTCCAAACACAGTGGTTGCAGGAATGCCAGCACGTGTGATTAAAGATAAAGATGAGCAAACAGCAGGTAAAACACAAATTTTAAAAGATTTAAGATAGATTGAAGAATCATTTTTATGAGCAATCTTAAATGTAAAATGATGAGTTTTTTTATACAGCAAAAAGGTATATCTAAATGATATACCTTTTCAATTAAGGGGGAATTAGATGTTAAGATTTGAGAAGTACGAGGGAACGGGGAATGATTTTATTATTTTTGAGATGAGTGAGTTAGAGGGCTTACAGTATTCATTATTAGCTCAAAAAGTTTGTGATCGACGATTTGGGATTGGTGCTGATGGAATGATTGTTGTCAGTCCATCAACCGTCGCTTCTATTCAAATGATTTTTTATAATGCGGATGGAAGTTTAGCTACGATGTGTGGAAATGGTATTCGATGTTTTGCTAAATATGTGTATGACCATCAATTAGTTGATACAAAAGTATTTACGGTTGAAACATTAGCGGGAATTTTCAACGTCGAAATTATTGAGAATGAAGAAGCAACAAGTCAAGTTTGTGTGAATATGGGACGTCCTAATTATTTTGATTCATCGGTTCCGACATTAGAATCGGGTGAACCTTTTATTAATCAAGTGATTGAGATTGATCAAGTCCCTTATACGGTTAGTAGTTTATTTATGGGAACGATTCATACCGTTTTATTTGTTGAAGAAATCGATGAATTTGAAGTCGTGCGTCTGGGAAGTGCTATTGAAAAACATCCACTTTATCCAATGAAAACAAACGTGAATTTTTGTATGGTTATCGATTCCAATCATTTAGAAGTGGTAACATGGGAAAAGGGAGTTGGAATGACACTTGCCTGTGGAACAGGATCGGTAGCGTGTGCCTTTTTAAGTCAAAAACTTTACGATTGTGAGAAAAAAATCGTGGTTCAGGTTAAAGGTGGAGAGCTAGTCATGGAGTTATTAGGGGATGAGATGTATATGACTGGACCTACAACGTTTATTTGTAAAGGAGAATATTTAGATTAACAAGGTAACTAAAAATCATCTATAATGAAAAAAGTGTTGCTATTTGCAACACTTTTTTTGTAATTTCTTTCGACTAATTAATCATATAAATCTACCCTAAAACCATCATGTAATAAGAAGCAACAGATAATCTAGCTATACCTCGCTCTATAACGATTACTCTCTTCATTTTAATCATCTTCTTAAATTAAAGATTTATCCACCTAATGTAATATCTTGTGTTGAATACCAATCTAATGCATCATATATATGCTGGGCTTTAAAATCAGGCCAATAATCATCGACTATATAAAAATCTGAATAGACAGATTGTACTGGTAAAAAACCACTTAATCTTCTTCTTCCTCCCCAACGAACAATTAAGTCTATTCTTGAAATATCTTTTGAGTGTAAGACTAAATCTAAATTATTTCTTTTATCATATGTTTTTCTAGACAGATTTAAATCCCATTCCCAACCATAATTAACTAAAAAATTAACTTTTATTCCACCTTTTCCGAAAATCTTTCTTTCGGTAAATGGTATTAATTCAGAGGGAAAACAAGGAGATTCCGTATTACCAATTACTAATAATTCAGCATCTTCATGAGAAAGTAATTTTACAGCATCTATACAAGCTTTAGTAAATGCATCTTTTTGATTTGAAGGTCTTTTTGTATTATCAGTAGTAAAACCATAATAAGTTATTTCTTCAATACCTAGTTCTTGACAGATTTTAAATAGTACAAGACCTGGATTAATACCACTATCATATCCTTTTTCCTTCGAAAGACCATTATTTTCAGCCCAACGTCTATTACCATCAGGAATAATTCCAATATGCTTAGGACGTTTCATAAAATCACCCCTTAAAATATATTTGTAATCTGATTAATCCTATATATTATTTCCAATTATTTCATTATTAATACAATAAAAGTAAACTAATTAAAATATTTGAATATATATCTATATTATTAATTGAATATTGATCTATAGTATAAATCAAAGATAGTATAAGAAGAGTTAATTATTAAAAATATATATTGTTAGAATTGATAAAAAAAAGTTTAAATCAATATAAAAAAGTGATTGAAACAAATAGGGAAGTACATTAGTGACCACCATTAAAGCAGACTGAATGTTAATGAGAAGTATAAAACCATTTCAAAACTTAATAAAAAAAGTGTTGCTAGTTGCAACACTTTTTTGTAATTTCAGTAAAAATTAATCCTGTTATTATTTTAAATAATCCGTAAGAATATCATGAACAATTGAGACAACCCCTAGTGTACCAAGACCTTCTTGCACATCTTCTACAACAACAGCAATCGAAACTTTAGATGAATCAAGATCAGTTGCGACAAACCATCCATTTTCATGTCCCGTTTCTCCTTGAGAAGATTTAATTTCAGCTGTTCCTGTTTTTCCAGCTAATTTAACACCATCAATTTTAGCTAAGCGACCAGTACCATCACTTTCTTCTATAACGGCTGAAAAGGCATCTTGTAAAATCGGTAAGTTTTCTGCTGAGATAACAGATTCTTTTAAGACACTTGCTGAGGAATTATCATTTAAAACAAGCGTTGGATTCATAATGTTACCCTTATTTGATAGAGCACTATAAGCAAGGGCCATATTTAATGTCGTTACCATAATCTCACCTTGTCCATAACCAGTATCGGCTAACAAAATATCAGAATTAATCGTTCCTGAGTTTGATATTTGACTCTGATTAATTGGGTAACCAACGTTTAGTTTCTCTCCAATTGTAAAGTTATTCGCTCCTTGAATTAAAGAATCACTTCCCATCTTTAGAGCACTCATGGCAAAGTAAATATTATCTGAATATTTAATTGCTTTTCTTAAATCAATGTTCATTTGAGAATTAATTCGTCTAATGTTGTAATTTCCCCAAGAGCTATCTGGTTGCCACTGACTACCGTTAATAGTTTTAATTTCAGTTGGGTTGATTGTTTGAGTTTCAAGTCCTGTTGCTGCTGTAATCAGCTTAAATGTAGAGCCTGGAGAGTATAAACTTGCAAAACGATTTTTCTCATCTTCATACTTAATGTTTTCACGATGTTGTTGATCGCTTTTTGTCATATAAGTAGTAAACCAATTCGAGTTATAAGACGGTGAACTTACTAAAGCAAGAATTTCACCTGTCGTTGGATTAACAGCTGTTGCTGATCCTTTTTCTCCATTCATTTTGTCATAGGTAAGTTTTTGAAGTCGAGCGTCAATTGAAAGGGTGATGCTGCTACCATGCTGTGCTTCTTTTATAGCTAACGTTTCAACTTTATGTCCATCTCTCTCAATATAAATTTCAACACCATTGATTCCTCGTAATGTTGACTCATATACTTGTTCAAGTCCAGCTTTTCCAATAAGAGACGTTGTTGTATAAACACCTTCTTCATCGTTTTTTAATTCCTCTTCTGTAATGGGTCTAATGTAGCCTAACAGTCGTCCGAAAGATTCATCATTTTTATAGACGCGACCTTGTTTTGCTTGTGTTAAAATTCCTTCATTTTGACGATTTTGTAGTGAGGCTAACTTAGGAGATTCTTCTAACAGATCAACGATTGAAACGAAATGATCCGGATTTTTATTAGCATTCAATTTTTTAATAATCGTTTCTTCATTGATATCTAAAATAGTCGCTAATTCTTTAATTTTACTGTCTCTATTTTCTTGATCAAAAACAGAAGGGTGAATACCAATTGTGATAAGGGTTCCATCTTTTGCAATTGCTTCACCATTTCGATCAAAAATACTTCCACGGTTTGCGCTTAGCGTACGAACTCTGACTTTATCACCATTTTCCATCATAGGGAAAATAAGCTTTTCTGACCATACAATACGAAGTTCACCCTCTTCTTTAACAAATGGAAGCTCAAAGCTAGAAAAACTCATTTCACCTGCTTTTGTATCCATGGATAAGTTAAAAGGAATTAGGTTATTTTCTTTATCAACTTCTCCCATTTCAAGTTGAATATTAGTTGCTTCAATTCCTGAGTAAATATTTTTGTATTTTGTGATAAAATCTTCTTGTGATACTGATTGCTGTGACTCACTACTAAGTAGAAGATATAAGTTCTCATAATCTTCATTGACTAATTTTTCTGAAAAGCTGTTAAATAATAGCTCCTGTTTATTAGAAGAACATCCCACTAATAGTAAGAGACAAAGTAAAAGTATACTAAAAAAACGGTTCATTCTAATTCCTCATTCCTTTCTCATTCGGTATAACCATAGTAGCACTGTTTTGCTAAATTATAATATTTATTAAAGTGGCTTAAAACAATCATATGATGCAATTTAAGTCATTATAACGGATGAACTATTTTGTTTGAATGAACGACAGTTTTTTAAGAAAATGATTGAGTTCATGAAAGAAGAGTAGGGTGAAAGACGATAGAATTTATTGGGATAATATATAAGTCCAGATAAGTTTTTCATATCGGAAAACTTTTAGCTGGACTATAGTCTGTCTTAGTATTAAAGCAATCGATTAACTAAGACTGAGGTAGAATGATGAAATACATTTCTGTTTCTATATAGATAAAAAAAAGATGATCTCTTATTTAAAAGAAATCATCTTTTTGTTTTAATTATTCAGCTTTAACGCTTTGTGCCGCACTAGCTCCGGCAATACGACCTGAACCGTAAGCATATCCTAATGTTCCACCTTCGAAGTAAACATAGCTATTTCCGTAAACTCCGTTTGTTTCACATCCTGCAGCAAATAATCCTTTAATGGCTTTACCGTTTGGATCTAAAACTTCTCCATTATCGTTAATGTCAATTCCTCCTAATGTTCCTAAGAAGACAGAAGGCGTTGTTTTAACAGCATATAATGTTCCTTCTAATTTATCTAAGTATTTAGCAGATTTGAAGTGATCTGTATCTTCACCAGCCTCAGCTAACTCGTTATAACGGTTGATTGTATCTACTAAATGAGACATTCCTAATTTTTCAGCTAATTCTTCTACAGAGTCAGCTTTAATAATACTTCCAGCTTCAACTAAAGCTTCAATATCAGGCATAACGTCTGCTGGTGTATGTGCTACTTCAGCTGCTTTAGCTGTATTAACTTCATGTCCAACTTCAATGAAGATGGTTGGGTCAGTTGCTAATTCATCTGTGTAAACGTCTGTTAATCCTGCTGGTCCTTGTTCTTTAACGATATCAATCATTGTTTGATCAAAGATTTGATAAGCTGTCATTTTAGGTAATGATTTAATAACATTTGACGTTTTAATTGGTTCAAAAATGAATGATTCTTCGTTCATGAATCGATTTCCATCAACATCAACGAAAAGGAATGGGTTAATTAAAGCAGAGTTTAATGCTGATCCCCAAGTTGTACCTCCGCGGTTAACTCCATAGTGCATTGTAATAGCGTCTTCATAGCTTGCTGCAGCTCCTGCAGAAATTGCCATTTCAATTCCTGTTCCGATGTTTGTCGCCACGCGACCTGTTCCAACTTCTTCTCCAAAATATTTTTTAACTAATTCTTCATTTCCGGCGAATCCTCCAGTTGCTAAAACAACTGCATCAGCTTTAATTGTTAGGATTCCTCCATCTTCTTTTTCAGCTTTGATTCCTTTAATTTCACCGTTTTCGATGATTAATTCAGTGGCTTTTGTTGAGTATAAAACTTCTCCACCTTTATTTTCAATTTGTTCATGTAATGTTGTGATAGCTACTGTCCCACCATCAACATATCCATGAATGGTTGATGAAGGATGTGTATGTTTATGTTCTTCGTATCCACCTGTTGATGGGTGTGCTAAGATTAAGTTAACTCCGTTTTCAATTAACCAGTCAACTGTTTCACCTGATCTTTGAATGATTTTTGAAAGTAATCCACCGTTAGCTGTGTAGTTACTTGTATTGATAAATTGGTCATAGAACCATTTTCCATCGACTGTTTTACCTTGTTCTTGTTGTTGTGTTGAATTTGTTCCGAATAATCCACCAGCCATTGTTCCTTGTCCAGCAGGTGAAGCTGTCATTTCAACTAACGTAACTTTTGCACCATCTTCAACAGCTTGTAAAGCGGCAGCACTTCCTGAAGCTCCTCCACCAACAACAACGATTTCTGTTGAAATTTCTTCATTCACTCCTGTTTTAACAATCGCTTCTTTTAAAGCTTCAACATCAGCCCCCGCTTCTTTTAAACAAGCTTCAACAGCACTTAATAAGGCTTTTGAACTATTAGATGCTCCTGTTACTGTATCAACACCTAAGCTTTGGTGTGCGATAATATCTTCAATTAATGATTGTAAGGCAGTATCCCCAAGACCTGCTGTCTCAGATGATTCTAAAATAGTAATACTTTCGATTGCTGTGTCACTTAAAACAACTTCAACTTTAATAGAACCATTGTTTCCTTGTCCTGTTGCTGTATAAGTTCCGGCTTTAAATGTTTTTTCTGATTGTGAAATCCCTACTTCTTCATTTCCCTCGTTAGCTGAGCAACCAACAAATGTTGAACTTAAAGCGATCATGATAGCGATTGCCGCGTTACGTTTAGAAAAGTGTTTCATACTTACTTCATCCTCCTCAAAAACTTTGTTCATTATTACACAAATCATAGTTTAAATCTGAGGGTAAGCAGCAAGTCAATGCGAATTGTGAAAAAATTATATATATATTACACATTTTTTCTTATATATAAGTCCAGATAAGTTTTTCATATCGGAAAACTTTTAGCTGGACTATAGTCTGCCTCAGTATTAAAGTAATCGTTCAACTAAGACTGACATATAATAATGAAATACATTTCTGTTTTTATATATATTTAGATAAAATGAAGTATATTTTGTTTTATTTTTATTAATTATAAAGAAAATGGTAAAAAACTTGAGGGTAAACCTTAACTTATTCAATAGGAACATAGACTTTAAAATAGTGAAAGGTTTTTCCCTCTTCTTGTGTTGTTTTAATTAATATGCCGATTAAATCCCCACAACAGGTAAAAGGGTAGTGATCAAAAAGAGATTTAATCGTTTTAATAAGAAGTTGATTGTTAGTATATGGCGTAGGGAGTTTAAGATAAGTGACAAACGCACGGTGCTGAGGAAAAGTGAGAAATCTTTCATCAAGGGTAAGACCTAAGTTTATCGAGAACTTTTCTTGAATACCTAAACACCAGTGATACCTAAACTGAGAATCAGTTAAATTCGACTGAGGCATATAAATTAAGGATTCAGTCAAAGGAAGATGATCAATTAAGTTGATTTGATTGTTAACGATGCTATGATTTTCTTCAATAAGTTCTTTATTATTACTTTGCTTTAGGATGTAGTAAGTTGGCATCATTTCAATATACCATTGATTAAGGTTTTCATCGCATTGTAAACTTTCTCTATATAATTGTTCCGTTAATTCTTTTTGAATAACTAACTGAGAAATTTCTTGTTCCAGTGTTTTGATATGATGTTTAATATGTTGATTTAAACTTTCGTTATCGTAAGAGTTAACAATATCGGAAGTGTCCTTAATCGAAAGTCCAATGTTACGATACTTTTTAGATTGAATTAATCGCCCAAATTGCCCAAATTCATAGTAGCGATAATTTGTTTCTTCATCTTTGTGTGGATAAATAAGGCCAAACTTTTCATAATGTTTAAGTAGATGAGATGAAACCCCCATAGTTTTTGTTAATTGCCCAATTTTATAATGTGACATAATTCCTCCTGTAAATTTAAGGTTGAAAGATATGTCGTTTATTGTATCAGAAGCGTTAGTAAAAATCTATAAACTGTTTACACAAACGCAAAGCGATAGTTCACGCTGAAGTGAAGTTTAGTCAAAATAAAAACAGATAAATCGATGCTCGATCTATCTGTTTTTATTTTATTCATATTTAGTTGCGGACTCTGCTGTTACAGGAAAGTAGCCATTTGGCATAGTGCCTCGTTGATCTTCGTAGAGTTTACCTTCAACATAAATAGCAACTTTATCAACATTGTAGTTATATCCGTAAGTATTGACGAGTGCATTAATAAATCCTACTTCAATACCTGACCCTAAATTAGTTGAGAGATAGAAGCTATCATTAAAATAAATATTTAATATGCCAGATTCCTCATCTAGTTTAGCAGATGTTACAAATGTCTCTTCATTCATTGTAACAAAATCTTCATTGTTTTGATTATCTTTAAGTCCTTTAGTTAAAGCGTTAATATACGCTCCATCAACGACGTCGACTGATTCATCAATATAGAACATTTCGTCTTTTTCTATATCATAGTAATAAAGTCGACTCATTTTAGATTGTGTGACTTCATCTTTTTCAGATGAATCGGTTTCATCAGCATTTGAATCATCGGTGGAGTCGGTGTCTGTGTTTGAATCATTGTTCTGTAGTGTGGAGTTTTGTTCTTGTGAAGTGTCATCTGTTAATGGATTATCTTTAGCTGGCTCTGATTGATTCGCCTCGTTTTTTTCTTCATTAGCAGGTGAAGAACACCCAACTAAACCAAACAGTGTAAAGATAACGATAAAAACTGATAACATAAATTTTTTCATAAGAACCTCCTTAGTTAATTAAATCAACAGTATTATAACAAAGTCAGTTGTAAAAAAAGGTTATATTATGGTGCTTCTTAAAAAATGAAATCATCTGAAAAAGAAGAATGCATGTCATTCATTGTAATCGATCTTTTTTATGACAAGTATTAAATCGATTTTTATGATAAACTAATGATAGTTAGTTAAAATATCATGAATATTGGAGTGTAAAAATGACAGCATTAGAGAAAAAACTACAAGCCGAAGTCCTTAAAAACTGTGAATTAGCCGAAAAACAATGTGGATGTCAGATGACAAGATTTATTCAAACGATCGAGCGATTTGGAATTGTGAAAACAGCACAAGAAATTTTAAGAAAAAGAAGAACTTCAGATTGTTTTAATAAATTAGCTGAAGCAGGGCGTCTTGAATTGACGATGGAAGCAACAATCGTAAAAGCAGAATATGCAGAATTATTTACCGATGATCAAGTCAATGATTGTTACGAATTGTTATGTGAACATGGCTATTATTAAATCATAGTGAAAAAGATTATCTTCATTAGTAAGATAATCTTTTTTCTTGTTCTTTAAATTTATGAAAAGAAAAATGTTAGATAAAGAAGAAAAGATTCGTTTATTGGAATATTTCCTAGGAAAAGATGTAGAATGAGGGGCTATCTACATATGCGGTATTTTTTATTTTAACAAGATCATGATTTGCAATACTAAATACGATCAATGAAAATTCCGTCAATAAGATGTTTATTATAAAATGATAGAAATGAATGGTGAATGTTTTTATTGAGTGTGTTTATGAAATCTTTATGGTATGAATGTCATCAAGTTAGACAGAGGAGTGAATGAGCATGTTATTTACAATTGGCCAAGTGACTAAAATGTATCATCTTCGACATGATACGCTTAGATATTATGATCGAATCGGTCTATTAAGACCAACGGTAAGAAACGAAAACGGGTATCGATATTATACCATTCGTGATATTGAATTATTAGAGTTTATTTTATTAAGCCGTCAATTAAATATCCCTATTAAGACGTTAAAAGAGATTTTGGATAAGGGAAATATCGATGAATATATTGAACTATTTTCTAGTCATGAAACGTTTATCGAAGAGAAGATAAAGAGTTTAAATGAATTAAAAAAAGAAGTTGGACGATTTAAACAAAAAGCACTAGCGATGGGAAAGTTTCAAAATGTTCATTTACCAGATACCCTAATCAAAAAATTTATCGATAAAAAAATTCTATTTGTGAGTCAAAATGGGGAAGAATCGTTAGCAGAGATTGTTAAAAATCGAGATTTAATAATTACAACGAAAAAAAATGAAGCTAACGAATTAGTCGTGGATAGTAGCATCATTGGATTTGAACTTATGAAAGAAGAATCTGTTAATCAGAAGGAATATAAAAATTATTTAGAGTATCACCTTAAAGGAGAGTGTATTGTATTATCACGAAAAGATACTATTGAAAATTTAATTGATTATTTAAATGAAGCTATAAAAAAATATCAAATCACTTCTATTTTAAATGAAGCAGTTTTTCCGATCATTGAGTGTACATTTAATATGGTCAGAAGTGATGATAGTACAATTCACTTTGCTAATATTTATATTCCCACTCATTAAAATATCTCTTGACTCTAGAGTTACTCCATACTTTATTCTTTTCAAAGAATGAGTAGTTAGAGTGGAGGACATGAAATGCAAGACAATATTTTACATCATGAAAAAATTCCGAAATTATTTTTAACTTTTTGTATTCCGGCCATCTTATCGATGCTAATAGCAGGTATGCAAACGATGATTGATGGATTATTTGTAGGAAATATATTAGGATCAAATGCGATGGCAAGTATCAATATTGCTGCTCCGTTTATGCAACTTATTTTAGGATTAAGTATGGTTGTTAGTGTTGGAACGCAAAGTTATATGGGATTAAGAATCGGAGAAGGTAACGTTTCAAAGGCCCAAAATACATTTAAAACGTTTATTATCTTTATCGTAATCGCTGGAATCATCATTACGATACTAGGAATTGGATTTAATGAACAAATTGCTTTATTTTTAGGTGCTAGCGACGTTTTAAAAGAATCTGTTTGCCTATATATTAAAACAATTTCTATGTTTACGATTCCAATGGCTATTATGTTTTTGTTTGGGTTTTCAAATCGACTCATTGGGCATCCAGACTTATATTTTAAAGGAATGCTTTTAAGTTTAGTTTGTAACTTATTTTTGAATTACATCTTGATCGCTAAGCTGGATTTAGGAATTGTTGGGGCCGCCATCGCAACTGGAATGTCTTATTCGTCTGCTTTATTAATGGTAAGCCATCCGTTGTTCAGTAAAAAAAGTACCATCAATGTTTTTAGTGGAACGTTTGATCAAACGACGATATTACCTGTGTTATATAATGGTTCGTCTGAAGGGATTTGTTCATTATCTGCTGCGATTAGTGCCTATATTTTTAACATGGCATTTATGAATATAGCTGGTGAAAGTGGAGTAGCGGCTTTTACAGCTATTAATTATATCGGGCAGTTTGGTGTCTATGTTTTATTCGGCATTTCAGATGGAATTGGACCGATTATTAGTTATAGTTACGGTGGTAAACTTTATCATCGAGTGAAAGAAGCGTTAAAACTATCATATTTTGTTGGATTAGGAATTGGAAGTTTAGTGTTTATGACGTTATTTTTCTTTGGTCAAACTTTTATTGAATGGTTTATTAAAGAAGATCCACAAATTATTCATTTAGCGACTCAAGGAGCTAAACTGTATTCCATTGCTTTTTTCATGAATGGTTTTAATATTATTAATTCAGGTTACTTCACTTTTATCGGAGAAGCACTGAAATCGGTACTGATCGCAAGTAGTCGTGGGTTCATCTTTATTCTATTAGGAATCATTTGTTTACCAAAACTTCTTGGATTAAATGGAATTTGGTTAACGATTCCGTTTGCTGAATTTGTAACAGTTATTCTTGGAATTCTTTTGTTAAGAAAAAAAGTATCTAATTAAATAGAGATACCTCTCATTAAATAATGATATAAAAAAGCTCATCAACAAGGTTATGTTTGATGAGCATTTTTATTATGAATGATAACAATACACTATTTAATTGAGCTTGATTGAAGAAAGAATTTCACATGTTTATAATGATACGTTAATTTTGTAAAGTTAAATAACTGTCCAGATGATAAATATAGTTGTTGTAAGAAAATCATGGCGGGACTTGTCGTATCTAAATCCAGTAACTTAGCTACTTTTGAATCAAGTAGTTCAATATGAATATAGCTATCAGAAAAACCTAAATTTAAATTTAAAGCTGACGTTAAGTATTCAAAAATAGAGCGTTCAGCAATTTCTTTTGTTAAAAATGGAACAATGCTTTTTTTATAATAAGACTCTTCGTAACACATAATGTCGTCATTTAGATATCGAATTCGTTTAATCATATAAACTTCTTCATTAGGATCGCATTCAAGAGATTTTATTAATTCTTCATCGGGCCTAATGACGTCAAATTCTAATACTTTAGATGTGATATGAAAGTCTTTTAAAGAATTGGTTAAACCGGTCATAACATTTAAATCAATATAACCATTTCTACTTTTTTTTCTAACGAAGATTCCACTTCCTCGAACCTGATAAACAAGCCCCTTTAACACTAAAGATTCTAAGGCTTTAACAATCGTACTTTTACTAACCTGATAGTCTGCTGCTAAATTTTCAACGGTGGGTAACTTCGTTCCTTGAGGAATATTATTTTCATAAATATAGTTTTCTATTTCGTTTGCGATCTGTTCGTATTTCAGCATAAATTACACCTTTATTATGTTTTATAGTTATTTTTTTTCAGTATAGCATAATTCAAAATAAAAACCAATATCGCTAAATTTTGTAAAATTTAAACTGAAAACGCTTGAACAATTATACCGGTATAATTAAAATATAATCATACAATATTTTTTGTAAGGGTTTTTAAAAGGGGTTAATCTTTCAAAGTATTGTAGAGGGTTAAATTTGTAAAAAATTATGGAGGGATTAATATGTCCGGTTCAGTACGTGATTATGAGAAACTAGCAGTAGATATTATTCATGCTGTTGGAGGAAAAAATAATATTAGTAAGGCATCAAGATGTGCGACTCGTCTTCGACTGGTTTTAAAAGAAACACCAGCAAATGCTAAAGAGGAAGTATCTGCGCTAACAGGGGTTATCACTGTTGTCGAGAATAACGGACAATTTCAAGTTGTCATTGGGACACACGTAGGAAAAGTTTTTGATAAAGTAGCTAGTGAATTAAACTTAGATAGTCAAGCTTCAGAAGAAGATGCTCCAAAGGGAAGTGTTTTAAATCGAATCATTGCGACGATGTCTGCTGTATTCGCTCCATTCATTTATATTTTAGCAGCAGCAGGGATTTTACAAGGAGCGTTGATCTTAATTAACATGATTAATCCAGCTTTTGAAGCGACTGGAACATATGAAGTATTAAGTTTCATGTCATGGGCACCATTTACATTCTTACCGATTTTTATTGCGATCACAGCATCGAAACACTTCAAATGTAATATGTTTATTGCAATTGGTTGTGTTGCTGCATTAGTCAGTCCAACATGGGCAGAAATGGCGGCACGAATCGCTTCGGGAGAAAGTATTAAATTTTTAGGAATCAGCTTAGCTGAAACGACTTATACATCATCAGTTTTACCACCATTATTTTTAGTTTGGTTATTATCTTATGTTGAAAGATTTATTGAAAAAAGATTACCAGATGTCGTTAAGTCTTTATTTACACCATTACTTTGTATGCTAATCATGGTTCCGTTAACTATTTTAGCGATTGGACCGGTATCAGATGCTTTAGCGACAGCGATTGCGAATGCTTATAACACATTATATAATTTTGCACCAGTTGTTGCTGCAGCAGTCATTGGAGGATTATGGCAAGCTGTTGTTATTTTTGGAGTACATTGGGGAGTAACACCAATGTGTTTAGCAAATTATGATTTATACGGAATGGATACGTTCCAAGCGTTCCAAACGATGGCTGTTATTGCACAAACAGGTGCTGCTTTAGGGGTCTTTATTAAGGCAAAAAGCATGGCAACAAAAAATTTAGCTTTATCAGCTGGAATTACAGGATTATTTGGAATTACTGAACCAGCGATTTATGGAGTGACATTAAAATTTAAAAAACCATTTATTTGTGGATGTATTGCAGGAGCAATTGGAGCTGCTGTTGGATCATTCTTTAATATTGCATATTATGCGTATGCAGGATTACCAGGAGTCTTAACAGTGGTTAATGCGATTACACCAGATAATCCAAATTCAATTATTGGAATGTTAATTGGTGCAGCTATTTCATTATTTGGAGCTATTATTTTAGTTCAAATTGTAGGATTTGGAGAAACTGAAGAAGTTGAAGAAAAACAACCTGTTAAACCTGTTTTAATGGCAAATGATACAGAAGTAAAAAATCCATTAGCAGGTAAAGTAATGGCATTAGCAGATGTAAATGATCCAGTCTTTTCTTCAGGTGCTATGGGAAATGGAATTGCGATTGATCCAAGTGATAATAAGGTGTATGCACCATTTAATGGAACAGTGCTTTTCGTAGCAGAGACAAAACATGCGATTGGATTATGCTCAGAAGATGGAATTGAGTTATTAATTCATGTTGGAATGGACACGGTTAAAATGAATGGAAAAGGATTTAATTTAAAAGTTTCAGCTAACTCAACCGTAAAACAGGGAGATTTACTTTTAGAATTTGATCGTCAAATGATTGAGCAAGAAGGATATTCTTTAGTGACACCAGTCGTTATTACAAACAGTCACTGTTTTGAACAAAAGACGATTTGTGTTGAAGAAGTTGTTGAAAAAGGAAAACCAATTCTTAATTTAAAGAAAATGACAAATATGTAGTTAAATGAAGAAAAAAGGAGAAATAAGTTATGAATAAATTATCGAAAGATTTCTTATGGGGAGGGGCTTTTGCCGCTCATCAATTTGAAGGAGGATGGAATGCAGGTGGAAAAGGTCCAAGTGTTGTTGATGTCATGACAGCTGGAGCACACGGTGTTCCACGAAAAATTACAGAAACAATTTTAGAGGATACATTCTATCCCAATCATGAAGCGATTGATTTTTATGGTCGTTATAAAGAAGACATTGCTTTATTAGCAGGAATGGGACTTAAATGCTTAAGAACATCAATTGCTTGGTCACGAATCTTTCCTAAAGGAGATGAGTTAGAACCAAATGAAGAAGGATTAAAATTTTATGATGATGTTTTTGATGAATTATTAAAATATGGAATTGAACCAGTTATTACATTATCTCACTTTGAATTACCTCTTCATTTAGCTAGAGAATACGGAGGATTTAGAAACCGTAAATTAGTAGATTTCTTTGAGCGCTTTGCTGAAGTATGTTTTACACGTTACAAAGATAAAGTAAAATACTGGATGACGTTTAATGAAATTAATAATCAAATGGATACCAATAATCCATTATTCTTATGGACAAACTCAGGTGTTACTTTAACAAAAGATGAAGATCCAAGAGCGGTATTATATCAAGTCGCACATAATGAATTATTAGCGAGTGCAAAAGCAGTGATTAAAGGTCGTCAAATTAATCCAGAATTTAAAATCGGATGTATGGTATCACACGTTCCAATTTATCCATACTCTTGTAATCCAGAAGATATCATGGCAGCCGAAGAAGCCATGCGTGAACGTTTCTTCTTCTTAGATGTTCATGTTCGTGGACATTATCCACGTTATGCCTTAAAAGAGTTTGAACGCAAAGGATACGATATTGGAATGCAAGAAGGCGATGAAGACATCTTAAAACAAGGAACAGTAGACTATATTGGATTTAGTTACTATATGTCAACAGTTGTTAAGGCAGATGTTCATAATGAAAACGCTGAAGATGTTGTAAACGGTGCTTTATCTAATTCAGTTGAAAACCCATATATTAAAGCAAGTGATTGGGGATGGCCAATTGATCCAGTTGGATTACGCTATACATTAAATCGTATTTATGATCGATATGAACTTCCAATGTTCATTGTTGAAAACGGATTTGGAGCACACGATATCGTAGAAGAAGATGAGCAAATTCATGATACATATCGTATTGATTATTTATCAAAACATATTGCAGAAATTAAAAAAGCAGTCAACTATGATGGTGTTGAGTTAATGGGATATACACCATGGGGAATTATCGACTTAGTTTCATTCACAACAGGTGAGATGAAAAAACGTTATGGAATGATTTATGTAGATCGTGATAACGAAGGTAAAGGAACAATGAAACGTTTACGAAAAGATTCATACTATTGGTATAAAGAAGTTATTGCGACACAAGGCGAAAACTGCTAAGTCATAAAATATAGTAAAAGAAGGAATCACCTAATTAGAAGTGGTTCCTTCTTTTATAAAGATGAGTAGTTAAAAAGACAGGTAAAAGACTATAAGCAGAGGAGTGCAATGAGTGTTTATTTAGCTGAATTTATTGGAGTTAGTATCCTGATTTTTTTAGGATGTGGAGTGATTGCTGGAAATTCACTAAAAGAATCTGGAACATTTAAAGTTGGATCGTTAGCGATTAATTTAGTTTGGGGATTTGCGGTGGCAATCGCCATGTATGCGGTAGGAGATATTAGTGGAGCTCACTTAAATCCTGTCATTAGTGTGACACAAGCATTAAGAGGAAATCTAAGCTGGACACTTGTTCCGGGCTATGTTTTGGCACAAGTTTTAGGGGCGATGTTTGGAAGTTTTTTAGTTTATTTAGAGTTTTTACCTCATTGGGAAGTAACGGAAGATGAAACCGTAAAGCTTGATGTTTTTGTGACTTCACCACAAATTCAACATACGATGGGGAATTTTATCAGTGAATATCTTGTCACCTTTACGTTAATCTTTTTTCTGTTTATCCTTGATAAAAATCAGTTCGTAGAAGGAATAAAACCATTAGTGGTTGGAGGAATCATTTTTTCATTAGGAACTTGTTTTGGAGGCGTTACAGGTGCTGCTTTGAATCCAGCTCGTGACTTAGGTCCACGGTTAGCTCATTTTTTATTACCTATTCCGGGAAAAGGATCGTGTGATTTTGGATATGCATGGATTCCAATTACTGCTCCACTGCTTGGAGGAATTACAGCTACATTTGTTTATTTAGCTATTTATGAAAAAGTCATCGATGTAAGATTATTTGTGATCATGCTCCTAAATATAGTTGTTTTATCTTTAATCAAAGTCAACTCAAAAATTAATTTAAAAAAATTAAGTTTCATTAAAATGCATAAGTCATGATAACGATTTAAATTAAAATTTTTTGATCATTGAGTCATCTTTTAGGATTGAAAAATATTGATTGTTTTTTATAGAGTCGCTAAAAAACCATTCTCTTAATTTGGTGTAAGAGAATGGTTTTTTTTGTCTAATGTAAGAGATTTAATGTTTTATTATAAGTATATATTATAGAATTTATAATAATAATTTATTTTACTTATGGTTGCAATGGGATTAAACTATAACTGTGAAATTCATTAGGAGGTTTTGACATAATGAATAAAAAGAGACTGATTCAAAAATATAATCCATAACAGTAAAAATAAGAGTGACTTAGGCTTAATCAATCTATATGTTTATTTCATAGTGATTAAACATTTTAAACAATCTAATTTTTAGCTAATAATGACATGAGTTTATGAGATATAAGTTACTTGAGTCAATAGATATTAACGGTACAAAGTAGATTATAGGTTTAAGTCGTGAAAAAATAGACATCATAAGAATAGACCGTTACTTTAAGTAAGTATTGAAACTTAGAGCGGTTGAAATAAAGATTTTTAATAACTAGTTAGTTAGTATAATTTATTTCAATGTTAGTTTTATTATCTATCAACATTTCTAAAAAAATTGTCAAAAATAAAAGGAGATCAAATTACTTTGTAAGGTGATCGAAAGGAGACTTAACATATGTGTACAGCATTATCATTAACAGCAAAAGATGGTTCACATTTATTCGGTAGAAATATGGATATTGAATATTCATTTAATCAGTCAATTTTATTAACACCACGTCGCTTTGACTATAAAAATCGTGCAACAGGTGAAATGAATCAAACAAAGTATGCAGTCATTGGAATGGGAACCATTATTGATGAACATCCATGTTACGCAGAGCTTTTTAATGAAAAAGGATTAGCAGCAGCGGGATTAAACTTCCCTAACTACGCACACTGGGATGAAAAAGCGATCGAAGGAAAAACAAATATTCCTCCTTATGATTTAGTTTTATGGGTGACTGCAAACTTTGAAACTGTTCAAGAGGTAAAAGAAGCTTTAAAAGATGTTGTTTTAGTTGATGTTCCTGTCAATGAACAAACTCCAATTGCTCCTTTACACTGGATGATTTGTGATAAAACAGGTGAAAGTATCGTTGTAGAAAAAACAGTTAATGGTTTAAGTGTTATGGATAATAAAGTAGGAGTTTTAACGAATGCGCCAACTTTTGATTGGCATTTAACAAACTTAACTCAATACATGGGATTAACGTCGACACAACCAAAAGATACAACACTCGGAGAACAAGAATTACATCCATTAGGACAAGGGCTTGGTGCTTTCTCATTACCAGGAGATTATTCATCACCATCACGCTTTGTTAAAGCTGCTTTCTTACGTAATAATATCGATTATGCAAATGTTAATTACTCTGGAATCAGTGAATTCTTCCACATCTTAAATGGAGTGGCAATGGTTCGAGGATCAGTCGTTACTCCTCAACATTTAAATGACATTACGTTATATACATCTTGTATGGATCAAGAACGTGGAATTTATTATTATAATACTTATACAAATCATACGATTTCAGCTATTAATATGCATAATGAAGATTTAGACGCAAAAGAAATTAAATCATTTAAATTTAATGATGAATTTGCTGTGACTTTACAAAATTAATAAAAACTTGTTTATCAAAAATATGCTCCTTAAGTTTAAGGAGCATCTCTAATTAGTCATGTAGAAAGGTCGATTTTTATGGAACAAACAATCAGTAACTCATCAATAGATAGAAAAAAATATTTTATTATTTTTGTCTGTATGTTTATTCAAGCGATTCCTTTTGGAATTGCTCAAAATATTCAACCACTTTTTATTCCATATGTGGTTGAAAAATTTAATTTTTCATTAGCTTCTTTTAGTTTAATTTTTACATTTGGTGCAGTGGCAGCTGCCATTTTCTCACCATTTTTAGGGAAACTATTTGGAAAAGTTAATATTAAATTATTATTTATTATCGGGACAGCTTTATCAAGCTTAGCCTTTGTTGGTTTTGGTTTTGCAAAAACTCTACCTGAGTTTTATTTATATTCTGGAATTCAACAAGTAGGATGTGTCCTATTTTCAGGGTTAGGAGTTCCTTATGTTATTAATAACTGGTTTCCAAATAAAGGACGCGGGAAAGCATTAGGAATTGCCTTCTCTGGTGGATCAATCGGTAATATCTTTTTACAACAATTAACCTCACAATCATTAGCGACTAAAGGTCCTTCAGCGTCATATATCATGTTCGGACTTCTTTCTTTAATTGTTAGCTTACCTGTTATTTTATTCTTTATCCGCTTACCTAAAGAAGTAGAAGAATCTAAAAATGAAACAGAAGCAGTTAATCCTTTAGTTGAAGATGAAGGATTAAGTGCAGCAGAAGTAAGAAAAAGTAAATATTTTTGGATTTTTGTTGTGGGATATGCCATTATGGCGATTGCTATTTCAGCATTAAGTACACAATATGCGACTTACTTTACAGGAGAACTACATTTTAGCCCAACATTAGTTGGAACACTTGGTTCTGTCTTTGCGGCTTGTTGTTTAATCGGAAATATTGGTGGTGGAGTTTTATTTGATAGATTTGCAACTTTCAAAACAATGTTTATTGCCATGCTTTTACAAATTATTGCTATTCTCGCGATGTTATTAGCAGAATATATCCCAATGGCAGCTTTCTTATTTTCAATCGGTTATGGATTAAATGTTTACTCATATATGTCTGCCCCTGCTTTTATGGCAAGTGATGTCTTTGGTAAAAAAGAAGCTAGTGTTAAGCTTGGAATTATTAGTTTAGCATTTGCGGTTGGATTTGCTGCAGGATCAAGTTTATTTGGAATGATTGTAGATCGATCAGGTTTTACTGCTGCATGGATTACTTTACTCGGATGTACAATTATTGGATATTCTTTACTATTAACAGGAGTTAAAGGATATAAAAATAAATCGTTATCTTAGAATAATCAATCTTTTATTTGCGCATGTGTATAAGATATTAACTTAAAGCAAATATTTAAAGGTGTATAGTGATTTTTAATAGCTTCTCCTTAATATTGCTTCATATGAGTCACTCATACAAACTCGTAAAATAAAAGATAGGAATTATGAAGATGAAAATACTTTTAGAGAAAATCGGAAAATTACCAGTAGGTGTCATTGCAACGGCTATTGGATTAGTCACACTATCTAATATTTATTTTGCATTAGGATATACTTGGGTGAAGTATCTATCAGTTACTATGGCAACACTCGTTTGGTTAGCTGCCGTTTTAAAATTAATTTTACATTTTGAAAAAGTGAAATTAGAATATAAAGATGTGATTCCTGCTAGTTTATATGCTACATTTGCGATGTTGACCATGATTTTAGGAAGCTTTATTGCAGATTATTTTTATGACTTAGGAAAAACCATTTGGTTGATTGCAATTGGAATTCATCTGATTCATACTGTTATTTTTACCTATACCCATGTTATTAAAAGATTTGATAAAGAGTCTTTTATTCCTACTTGGTTTGTTACGTATGATGGATTACTTGTTTCAACTGTTGTTGGATCTCATATGCATGAACCGATCATTTCAAGAATCATTGTTTTATATGGTTTAATCATGTTTATTTTGATTATGCCATTCATGCTTTTTCGTATTTTAAAACGTCCATTAGCAGAGCAAGTCTATCATACAGCGGCTATCTTAATGGCGCCGGGCTGTTTGATATTAGTTAGTTTATTAAACGTATATGAACATCCTAATCCTAATATTTTATATGCCCTGTACGTCATTATTTTTAGTGCGTTTATTTATATTATTTATCATATTCCTCATTTCTTTCGTTTCTCTTTCCATCCAGGATTTGCGGGACTTACGTTCCCGATGGCTATCGGAACCGTTGCTACACAACGATTTAGTGCGTATGTCATTGAAAAACAGCACTTTGTCATAGGAGAATTCTTACACCAATTAACAGGAATTCAAATTTATCTAACAACCGCAATTATTGCGTTTGTTGTTTATAACTTTATTCGTATGATTGTCAGATCCTATCGAAGAGAATTAGCTAAATAGCATATTGCTTATAAAAGAAACTACCCATTTTGTGAATGAAACTCATAAGATGGGTAGTTTTTTATGATTTTAAAGAGATTAAGATTGTTTGTGCGGATCATTTTATAATTAATAAAATTTTAATATTATTAACAATTATTAACGATACATTTACATTCAGTTAATCTTTAATGATGAATTATAAAGTAATATGAGAGCATGAAGTATTGGAAAGGAGATTAGGCATGGAGAAAGAGAGTAAAGAAATAATGGTTGCTGCACATGCGGGATGTATGAATACTCAGTTAGATAGTTTAAGTTCCATTGAAGTAGCTCTAAAGTATCCTATTAGTATTGTCGAATTAGATGTTAGGTTTTTGAAAAATGGATGTCCAGTATTAAGTCATGATCCAATTAATGAAGATAAAAGTGATTATATTTCACTAGATGAGGCACTTAAAGTGTTAAGTCCATATAAACAAGTAAGTGTTAATTTAGATATGAAAGAGTTAAGTGAAATATCTATTATTAAACGACTGTTAGAAAAATACGACATGATGGAACGATCATTTTTGACAGGAATTGAATTTAAACAGATGGAAAACGTAAAACATATTGGGATTCCGTATTATGTTAATTTTCATTTAGACGACCTAAAATATCAGGATGCCGATTATGTTCGTAACATTCGAGATGAGATTTGTTCAACTGAGGCATTAGGGATTAACTTAAATTACAAAGAGGTCACACCTATGTTAGTTGATTTGTTTCATGAAAGTGGACGACTTGTTTCCGTTTGGACCGTTGATGAAGAAACAGAAATGAATCGATTAATTAAACTAGGGGTTGATTCCATTACTACAAATGAAATTGAAATATTATTAAATAAATTAAAGAAGAGAGAATATAAAATTGCATAAATAAGTTAGGAGAATGAACGATGATCACAAATAATTATCCAGTATTATTTATTTTTGGATTAGTTGTATATATTGGAATAATGATTGCAATCGCTTATTTTAGTAGCAAAAAAGGAAGTACTGAAGGTGAAGGTTATTTAATGGGCGGGCGCAACATTGGATTATTATTGTTAATTGCGACGTCAGCAGCTACTGCTATTGGAACAGGAACGTCCGTTGGAGCAACAGCTAATGGATTTAGAAGTGGTTGGCTTGGAGCTGTTTATCCATTGGCAAATGCTATGGGATTAATTACAGTAGCTTTTTGTTTTTCACATGTGCGAAAGTTCAAATTTAGAACATTGTGTGAAGAATTACAGTTTTATTATGATGGTAGTCATACGATGCGAAAGTTTATGTCTGTTATCATATTTGTAGTTTCAATTATTTGGGTTGGAAGTGCCATTAATGGAGGAGCAAATTATTTATCATATTTGATTGGAATGCCTTTATTACCAGCTAAAGTGATGACTGTTTTTGCCTTTGCTATTTACGTATTTATTGGGGGATATATGGCAGTTGTTTATACGGATGCTATTCAAGCTATTCTTTTATTTACAGGATTTTTATTTATTGCGTTTATGGCGATACCAGCTGCAGGAGGCTTTGAAAATATTGTGGCAACTTATCAAGCGGCTGATAAAGCAGGAGCATTAACGTTATTTGGAATTGGTGAGTTAGGATTTAATTCAGTCTTATCGATTGCTTTAGCTTCATTTTACGGTGCGATGGCAGGACCAACTGCACACATGCGCATTTATACGGCTAAAAATCAAAAAACTGCAAAACGTGGTATTTTAGTTGCAGCAATCGTTGTTGGCTGCTTCTCTATTCTACCAGCTATTGTGGGAATGTCTGGTTTTACGTTAGCAACTATGAACGGGGCTGATCATGTGTTAGCAAATCCAGACTTTGCATTCTCATATATGGCAACAACTGTATTCAACCCAATCATTGGATTATTATTTTTAATTGCAGGGTTATCAGCTATTATGTCATCAGCTGATTCGGATGCTATTGCAGGTGTCACAACCTTTTTGACAGATATTTATGTGTTAATTTTTAATCGTCATGTCAAAGACGAAGATATTCCAAAATATTCTCGTATTTTATTAGTGATTATTCTTGTTTCTGCATTTGTAATGACAATCTTTGCTACGGATGTTATGAGTTATATTAGTAATGTTATTGGATCATTAATGCCAGGTATTGGAGTGGCCTTACTGTTAGGACGTTTTTGGAAACGTGCTACTTGGCAAGGAGGAATTGCAACTATTTCGATTGGAATTATTTTCGGAATTTGTTATTTACTAATTACTCCATTCAATACGTGGGTGGTGAACGTTTTTGGAGGACCAGCTTTACCAGTGACATTATTAACTTTTGTGACAGGAGTTGTCGTGAGTTATTTAACACCAAACCCAGTTCATTCAGAGCAAGAGCGTGTTCAATTAGTCATGTTATCACGTGAAGCTGAAGAACAAAAAATGAATCTAAAACCATTAAAAGCCTAGTGTTAACTAGGCTTTCATTTATGACTTAAGGAGTTTACAAGATGATATTATTAAAGAAAAATATTAAATTGACAAAAGATTTTTCAGAAAAAGATTATTTTACTTCATTTAGTGTTCCAAGAGGAATTAAAAAAATAAGTTTATTATTTAGTTATTCTCCTGATCAAGTGACCGATCGTTCCTTATTTTCTCAATCAGTAAGCGAAGCCATAAAAAAATACTATGGTGAATTTGATGGGAAGTTAGATCAACTTAAAGTAGAGAATTTTGATACCATTAAAAATTTGTTAACAATCTCTCTTGATTGTAATGGAAGATTTATTGGTAATCGTCATAAGTGGGAATCTAATCAAACAATTGAAATTTCTAAGAATAAAGTAACCCCAGGTTTTATTTCACCTCATATGATTGAAGGTGAGTGGGGAGTAACTATACATTGTCATCAAATTTTTACAGAATTAGTGAATGTTGAGTTAAAGGTGGTGGGGGAGTATGATGAAGTGGCATGCGGTTGAGTTACATACACATACTTATCATAGTGATGGGGATTTTACGTTAGATGAGTTAGTTGAAACGGTACAATCGTTAGATTTTAGTGCCGTCTGTTTAACGGATCATAATACCTTTTCAGGCTATGATGAGTTTGAAAAAGCCTTACAGAAATATCAGTTTATTGGAGTTAAAGGGATTGAGTGGACGACTTATTTTGGACATCTTTTAGTACTAGGAGAAGAAGGGAAATGTGATTGGCGTCAATCAAAGAAGAATAATCTAGATGCTTCTTTAAGAGCGATTCATGAAAGCGGAGGGATATCGGGTATTGCTCATCCTTATGCACTTTCAACTCCAATCAATACGGGATATGATTTTCAATTTAATATTGAAGATTATTCTCTGGTTGATTTTATTGAAGTTTGGTCACGTGATTTTCCTGAAGGGAAAGTTCGAACAATTAGAGCATTTAAACTGTGGGAAGAAAAGTTAAACCAAGGTTATAAAATTACAGGAACAAGTGGGCGCGATTATCATCGAGCGGACGGAATACCAGTTAGTTATGGAAATACCTATATTGGAATAGATATTCAACAAATACTAGATTCAACACAGATTGTGAAGGCTATCAAAAAGGGAAGAATAGTCGTAACATTGGGACCATTATTAACGGCTCAAATCGAGAAAAATGATCAAGTTTATGAAGTGGGGGATGTCATTAATCCAGGAAGATCATTGATTAAAATTCAAATAGATAGTAAAAAAAATATCGGTAAGTGGCAAATCTTTGATATAAAGCCAAAAGAAATTAAATTCATTCATAACGGCAAAATTATTTATGAAACTAATTATGAAGAAGAGCACGAGATTCTACTAAATCTTGAAAAGGGATGGTTAAGAGTAGATTTGATAGGAGAATATTTAGGAGTAGAAAATTCTCGATTAGCTTTTACTAATCCCTTTTACATTGAATAAAGGTAGAAATGAGTGGTTATCACATCATTTTTTAATCATCACAAAAATAAAAATTATTGAAAGGACTATAAATTGAAAGAACCATTATCTAAGATCATGTTAACTCTCAGCTTAGGTAATGGTTTTTATCTTTAAACGTATAGTGATAGTTGTCTCAATAATGGGTCAATTGGTAGTAAGTACTTAAATTAGTTAATTCTAGTTATTATTACGGTATTATCGTAGAATAAACTAGCATAACATGTTATGATTTAGTTAGATATTAAATTATAAGCTTTATATACTAGAAGCTTCAAATCCGATATAGTTTACTTGTCTATTCGAAAGATACATAAGTCCAGATAAATTTTCTTCAGAGAAAATTTTTAGCTGGACTATAGAATGTCTTGATAAGTCAAGTAATCCTTAGTTTTGATAATAAACATTAGATGTCAAATACTGATCAGTTTCTACTATGAAAATAAATACAAACTCTCTCTACGAAGGCGACTTTGAAAAGACCTCCTCGTGTAGGTCTTTAAAATAAGGGATAAAGGCATACAAAAATGAAAGGCGCATCTTGTCTTCCTTGTTTAATCTATTATGGTAAAACTAGAATCTATCAAAAGGTCGTTCACTTTCGTTTATGGTGGTGCCCTCGAGGCGTGAGGGTCTATATAGATGAACAGTATGTCATCAGTTGAGCTAATTATACAATAAAAAGTCATTAAGATGAATGATGAGTAGTTAATGGTAGTAAAATAATAGTATGTTAGAAAAAGTAATCAATTGAGATTGATTAGAAGGAGGAAAAAATGAGTCAGACAATGGGTTTAAAATCACGTAATGAAATTGAAGAGGAGTCTAAGTGGAAGATTGATAAAGTTTATGCAAGTGTAGAGGCTTGGGAGCATGATTTTCAATACTTAAAGGAACATGCGCCTCAACTAAAAGAGTTCCAAGGACGTCTTGGAAATATCACTGATTTAAAAGCATACTTAAAGGTACAAGAGGAATTATCGCGATTATTAGAGAAATTATATGTTTTCGCTCATATGAAGAGTCATGAAGATACATCAAACTCTGAATTCCAAACGTTAGTGAATAAAATTGATCCATTCATGGCTGAGTTTTCAAGTTATAGTGCCTTTTTCACACCTGAAATTTTATCACTTGAAGATGGAACGATTGAAAAGATGATTGAAAGTGATGACGAATTAAAGGTATACGATACATTCTTTAAAGTCTTATTAAAAGAAAAGCCACATATTCTTTCTAAAGAGATGGAGGAATTATTAGCATCTGCCTCTGATTGCTTAGGTGCTCCAGAAAGTATCTATTCCATGTTAACAAACGCTGATTTAAGTTTTGGAAAAATTAAAGATGAAAATAATCATGAAGTAGAATTAACAGAAGGAAATTATAGTTCTTTTATTAAAAGTAAAGATCGCCGTGTGCGAGAAGAAGCTTTTAAATTATTATTTGGAACGTATAAACAATTTGAAAATACTTTAGCAACTAGCTTAACAAGTTCTTTAAAAACATTCATCTTCTATGCCAAAACGAGAAAATATGCTTCATCTTTAGAAGCGTCATTAAAACCTAATGATATTCCAGTAGAAGTCTATAAAAATGCGATTGAAACAATTAATCATCAATTAAAATCACTTCATCGCTATGTAGAGTTAAAGAAAAAATTATTAGGCTTAGATGAGATGCATATGTATGATTTATATGTTCCAGTGATTGATGTTCCTAAAATGCATATTGAATATAATGACGCCGTTAAAATGGTTAAAGAAGGATTAAAGCCACTCGGTAAAGAATATTTAGAAATCTTTGATGAAGGAATTCATGAAGGATGGGTAGATGTTTATGAAAACAAAGGGAAAAGAAGCGGGGCATACTCATGGGGAAGTTATGATACAATGCCTTATGTCTTATTAAATTATAATTATGAGTTAAATGACGTTTCAACACTTGCTCATGAAATGGGACATTCCATTCATTCATATTACACAAGAAAAGAACAGCCATATGTGTATGGAAACTATACGTTATTCTGTGCTGAAGTAGCATCAACAACAAATGAGATTTTACTGATCAGCGATTTAATTAATAAAGAGCAAGATAAAAACAAAAAATTATATTTAATCAACCAAGAACTTGAACAAATTAGAACAACGGTTTATCGCCAATTAATGTTTGCTGAATTTGAGTTAATCACACATGAAACGTTAGAGAATGGTGGTTCACTCACTTCTGATGATTTAAATCAAATTTGGTTTGACTTAAATAAAAAATATTTTGGACCTGAGATGATTGTAGATGAAGAAATTCAAATTGAATGGGCAAGAATTCCACACTTCTATAGTGACTTCTATGTTTACCAATACGCTACCGGCTATGCCGCAGCATCAGCTTTTGCTAAATCGATTTTAGAAAATGGTGAAACGGCTGTTGAAAAGTATAAAGGATTCTTAAAAGCAGGAGGATCTTTATATCCAATTGATACATTGCAACAGGCTGGAGTAGATATGACAACACCAAAACCACTAGAAGCGACTATTGAGAGATTTAATGAATTACTTGATATGTTAGAAGAGTTAATTTAAAGAATAGAAAAATTTTGAAAATAATAACTGAATTAACAGATTAACAGTTTACAATTAAAAATCGGGATGATATATTTTTTAAGCATTAATTAAATTAAATTTAGGTATTCCTGAGAGAGTAGTTTGCATAGAAATATGTGGTTAGGTCAACATATTAACTTTGGTCTGATCTAATCTAAAAAAACGAGACTCATGTATAGCTTTTTTAGCTATATGTGATCTCGTTTTTTTGTTGCAACTAAATTTAATAGCTGAAATGGGAACGGTTATATTTTCAATTTTTGCTTTTAGTGCTTTATTTAATGCCTTTAAGTGTCGTGAGTTTGGAACAGATAGTATCATTCCAAACTTTATGAAAAATAAATTAGCGATTAAAGTGATCTTATTGACAGGAGCTATGCAAATTTTATTTACACAAATCTTTAATGCATTCTTCAACTCAGTGCTATTAAGTTTTATCATGTGGATAAAAGTTTTAGCTTTAGCTTCAATGATCATTGTAGTTAATGATTTAGTTAAATTTATTCTAAGAACAATGAAAAAGTGAGAGTTGAAAAATTAATTCTTATAAAGATTTTATTGAGAAACATAAAAGAAGCTAACCAGTGGGTTAGCTTCTTTTTCTATATAAAAAGTGATTATCGCGCGTTAAAGATTAATGTTTTAAAGCAGGAATTTGAATTTGTAGAGGATAGTCATCATTATTTAAGTAAGCCTCAAACGTATAAATAGGTTGATAGTATCCTTTTGTATCATAAAAATAATTCAACTGACAATCCGTAATCACTAAATGATCACCAGAAACTAAGTCGTTATAAACATAAAAGTTACCGTTCATAATCTGCTCAAAAGCCTCTTGTTCAGAAATAATATCCACTTGTTTTACATAATGATTAGTAACGATAGCGAATAAGAAATCATTAGGTACTTTTTGATCAGAAGGCGTAATCATGACCATACCTGTCTGAAAATCTTGATTGTATGAAGACAAGTCACTAGGAGCTGACACATCCCAGCGAAGAATAGATTCATCTTGTAACGAATAAATCGCTTCACTTGGAATTAATTCATACTTCTCCATGAACGCTTGGTAATCATTTTTTAATGAATCCAAATGAGTCGTATATTTTTGTTCAACCTCCCATGATGGATTCGTTAAGGACCATGATCCATCTCTTAAAAAATAAGTTAACTGATATTGATGTTGATTTGAATCAGTCAGAATAAAAGTACGGTTATGATTATCAATGACCATACTTCCTTGTTGAGTTAGTCCAAATTCATGTTGTAGTAATTTTGCGACTTCTTTTGCTTTTTCAACATTATGCACAGCTTCATTGACATAAATAGCTGCAGTGGATTGATTTTCACTAAGATCGGTTTCTAGATTAACAGAAATATGGTCCATGTTTTGTTTCTTATCTGGAATAATAGATAAATTACCAAACTCTTTAGTTTCATAGACAATAAAGGCTGAGCCAATTAAGCCAACAAAAGCTAAAGGAATCATTAACGCCTTAAAGATTGACGATAAAACAAAACGCTTTTGCTTACGACAATCTAAAATAGCCATCATGAAAAAGTAGCCCACTAAACTTCCGAGTGTATTGTGGAAAAGATCGTCTAACTCGAAAATTCCAAGATGAGTCACCCATTGGAAGACTTCAATTAAGAGAGTGACGGAAAAAGAAACAATAAATGTGGGTAAAAATCGTTTGAATTTATCACTATAAAGGGGTAATAGGAACCCTAACGGTGTAAACATCAGCATATTAAAAGTAATTAATTGGAACTCTTTTAAAGACCATTGATTCCAAGCATTTTTGTATCCGCTAAAAAGATTTAAATTAATCATGTTTGAATAGTTGGCTCCACGACTAAATGAAGTTAAACCTAAAACAATCACGAGCCAACTAATTAATAAAAGAAGTGTAGTTGATTTAGCAGAAAAACCTGGTTTTGTTTTTTTAATAAACTTTTGATAAAGTAAATAAGCAATCACAAGCGTCGCTAACACGATGCACGCTAACAAAATCCAAGGAATTAATCGATATATAATTGTCATAATATCCATGTATAGCTCCTCCAAAATCTAATTTATTAACAGTTATTCATTATACTGAGAAAAACTTAAGAAATTATCATCATAAATCTTAAGATTTTCTTAATAAATAAAGATCTATAAATCTTAAAGTAAGCATTAAATCCTTCTTTCCTAAAATCTATATTTCCCCGGAAATCTACAAATTAACTTTTAAATGAAAAGTGGCCAATTAAGAAAAATCAGTCTATTTTTAGAATACATATCACGTAGATTAGCACAATATAAATAAAGTTTAAATGATTTTAGGAGGCATGAAATGAATCGCAAAGCAATGATTAAGGTTTTTGTATTCGCTATGTGTTTGATCACTTTTTTCTACATGAATACAATGAGTGGTCAGTCTATGATCACAACAGTCAAATCGTCACCTAATCAGCTCTCTTCAATGGCGAGAATTACATTTAATCCAAATGTCAGTGTGATGGATCCAAATTATGAGAATGTCACACTTGAACAGGTCAATCAAATGGCTAAACTAGACGAAGTACAAGAGGTAGAATACAGTTTAGATTTTGTGTTATATAATCAAGAGTTGAAAAATCCGTATGAAAACGAATCTACATTATTTAATCAATTTTTCGTTAGAGGTGTTTCAAGCTGTCATTTTGCTCTTTTAAAAGAAGGGGTGATTCTGCTAAAAGAAGGCCGAAGTTTTAATGAAGAAGAGTTAATGAAAACTAACTTTGAAAAAGTACCTGTTTTAGTTTCAGAAGAATTTGCGAATATTAATCATCTAACAATTGGTTCCAATTTCTCTTTAGATAATAATGTCTACTTTATTCCATTCACGAATGAGGATTTGGATTTAGCCAAGCTTTATGTAGATAGTAACTTAGTGACTAAGGAAACTTACGAATTTAAAGTGATCGGCATATACACTCAAAATGAAACAGATGAGGTTCCTGAACTTTCAAATGAGATTTTTGTTCCTGAAACATTTGTTGAATATGCCCGTAACTTCTATTTTGACAATGCTCATAATGCTCATAAAAAAGTATATCAAAATAAATCATGGTGGGCTGAAATAGAAAAGAACTATCAATTCAATCTTCTTAATCAAAAAGCAATTACAGCATTGTTCATTTTAAAAGATGGAGCTAACTGGGATGACTTTGAAGCCAAAGCGAATGAAATTATAATGCCAAGTCATCAAGTTAAAAGAATTAGAACTATAAAAGGAGTGTGGGACTATTAGTTAACCAAAGTGACACCCTATAATAAAAAAACATATCTAAATTCAGAAGATCTTTCTGTTCTTAGATATGTTTTTTATTTGAAAGTTTGACAGGTGTAGCTGTTTTAGAGAGAGAATTGACACGCCCTGTAAATTTAAAAGATCCATTAATCTGGGAGTTTATGGAATGAATAAAACTTGTTATAGTAATAATGATGTTTACTATAAAAAACAGCCTTTAGCTGTTGTATGTATTGTTACAAGTCAATCTAATACTTATTTAAGAAAGATTGTAACTTTTTTATATCCATAAGAGGCTTTTGATTTTTAATGGCTATATCTAATTGATTATTCAATGATTCTAAATCACTTAATAATTCTTCTAACTCACTATCTTTCATGCTACTTAGCCTATTTGGGGAGTCTTTTAAATCGACCATACAGTCTAATACGTTTTCTAATAAATCTAAGTTTGCATCTATCATATTTTGACCTCCTAATTCTCTAAGTTTATTATACACTTTTTTCTGAGACTCTTCGTATATCTTATGGGATATTTTTTATATTTCGTTTAGAATTCTTATCAGAGTATGTCAGAGCCTTTCTTATATATATGCATTAATTATACATGAGATCAGTTGAAAGAAATCTTGGTAATATAAACAACTCATCTTATAATAAAACTATCAACTACTTAATGATAGTTAGTAGAATAACATTTAATAATGAGAAGAGGTTAAGCACAATGAAGCATGAGTATAGAAAGCATGAGAAAAAGTTATATGCCCCTAAAACTAAGCCCGAGTTAGTAGTCGTTCCTAAACAAAAGTTTTTTTGTATAAAGGGAAAAGGAAATCCTAATAATGAAGACTTTTCCGAACGAATTGGAGTGTTATACTCTCTAGCATATGCGATTAGAATGATGCCAAAGAATGGGTTCACACCGGAAGGGTACTTCGAGTATACCGTTTATCCACTAGAAGGAGTGTGGGATTTAACAGAGAAAGGGCGTCAAAAATTCGATAAAGACGAATTGTTATATACGATCATGATTCGACAACCAGAGTTTGTTAATCAAGAGGTTGTAGAGAAGGCATTTGAAATTGTAAATAAGAAAAAACCACACGCCTTACTTAAAGAAGTCTACTTTGATGAAATAGAAGATGGATTAGCTGTTCAAATGATGCACATAGGATCTTATGATCATGAACCTGAATCATTTAAACAAATGAAAGAATTCGTTGATGAAAATGGACTAGAAATTAAGACATTAGCTCATCGAGAAATCTAGTTATCTGACGTAAGAAGAGTTGATACAGACAAGCTAAAAACAATATTAAAATATAAAGTTAGAAGAAGTAATTAATTTATAAAAACTTATTAAAAAGTAAAAAAGATTAATCTCAGTTTAGTAGATCTTACTATACTCAGATTAATCTTTTTCTTTTGATTCATTTTTCTGTAACAGTTGCGGACTAGAATTTTATGGTGGAGGTGGGTTCCCTGGTGATTGTCAAAGACAATCGAATCCTCCGTTGCTAGGGTGCGGGCATTCCGGTTAGTATCCACGTCCAGAGATGGATGGAATACTATAATAAATAAATCTCTATATCATAAATGGATAGCACACTTATGATATAATTGTCTTAGTATAACTATTTAAAGTAATTAATGTTACTTAGATGATTGCAATAAACGACTTCAACAGTCCATAATAAAATAAATAAATTTATCGAGGGAGGTGACGATTTATGTTTGCAATATTAGATGATAAGAAACAATTTTTAGATAGTAAGCGCCCGTTAAGTAGAGAAGTTTTAACTAATTTAAAGAAATATTTTGATGTTGAATTTACTTATAACTCAAATGCCATTGAAGGAAATACGTTAACGATTACTGAAACAAAAGTGATTTTAGAAGACGGTTTAACAATAGGTGGTGGGAAAAGTTTAAGAGAACATCTCGAGGTTTTAAATCATAAAGAAGCGATTGATTATGTACAAGATGTTGTTAGTAAAGAGTTTGATTTATCAGAAAGGGTCATTCGAGATCTTCATCACATTATTTTAAAGAGTATTGATAATCCTAATGCTGGTGTTTATCGAAAAGCGAATGGTAGTATGCATCGACCACCAGAATACTTTCTTGTAGAAGATAAAATGAGGGAATTATTAGATTGGTATCATGAAAATAAACAAACTATGCATCCCGTAAAGTTAGCAGCATTATTTCATTTTAAATATGTTTATATCCATCCTAATTTCCCTAGCAAAGGGAGATTGTTTTGTGAACAAAATGCTAGGGAACCCATAGATGGAAATGGTCGATCAGCGAGATTGTTAATGAACTTAATTTTATTAAGAAATGGATATCCATTAACTGTTATTAGAAATACTGATCGTGTCGATTATATGAGTGCATTAGAGAAAGCGAGTACGACTGGTAATACGGATGATTTTATTGAATTTATTGTACAAGCAGTCGATAGAAGTTTTGATACTTATTTATATTTAATTGGGTAAGAAGTCAAATTTCAATCAATATAAAAATGATACAGGATATTGCTATTTGGAGGTGTTTTATTTGAGTCAAAAAGAAATTGAGTTTGCTGTATTTTGTGTGGAAAATATTGCTGAATATTTAAAGATGAATGCACAGGATATTTATCAATTACTAGGTGTTAAAAGTAGGTTATTATTTGACTATATTGTGCCGTCCTATGAGCCATTACATACACAAAGTAAGGAATATATTATAAATGAGATTATAGATATGATGAAGCAGAAGGAGTTGATCTGATGCTAGTTTATCATGGTTCTTACTGTGAAATTATAAATCCACATATTAAATATTCAAGAAATAAATTAGATTTTGGAAAAGGGTTTTATGTCACTCCAATTGAAGAACAAGCGGTTAGTTGGGTATCTAGATTTAAGAGATTAGGAAAACCAGGTATTGTAAATGTGTATGAGTTTGACTTTGAGAAAGTAAAGCAAGAGTTACACACTCTAATATTTGAGGAATACAATACTGAATGGCTAGACTTTATTATTAAGTGCCGCAATGGTGAATTGATTTATCAGGATTATGATGTCATAGCAGGCGGTATTGCAGATGATAAAGTATTTAATACAGTTGAGCTTTACTTGGATCAGTTAATTAGTAAAGAAGAGGCTTTAGGAAGATTAAAATATTATAAACCAAACTTTCAAATCTGCATCGTTAATCAAGAAGTCATTTATAACTATTTGACCTATAAAGAAAGTAGAGATGTGTAATGGAAGCCAATAAAATCTTATTACAACGGAAATTTGCAAGAATTATTGATAACTTAGCTAAAGAAGCTCATATAACTGAAGAAGAAGCAATGGGGTTATTCTATACATCAAAAACATATCAACTCATTTCACAAGGAATTAGTGATTTACATTGTTATAGTGATGGATATTTAGTAGATGAACTTATGTTAGAATATCATCTGAAAAAAGATATTGGTTATTATTAAAGATGAAATAGTTAGATACAATACAAATAGATCTTATATTCAATGAGTAAATTCATAAATACAATATAACGGTGAAAATAATGATATAGTAAAAAATGTTTCACATGCTTTACAAAATACCAATCGATTTATTGAGTTAAAATAGGAAATTAACCGAAAATAATTTAACTAAAAAACCATTATCTCAAATCAGATTGAATCTGAACTCAGATAATGGTTTTTGTTTTGTTCATTTTCCTGTAACAGTTGCGGACGAGAATTTTTTGGTGGAGATGGGGCGTTCCGGTTAGTATCCACGTCCAAGCATAAGTAAAGATATATCTTATATTCGATTATACGTGAGACTATAGTTCTTTTGAAAAATATACCTAACTCTAATCAATATTTTTTTCAGTAGAATAATATTAAAACTATTAGTTGTAACCTACCCATCCATAATTTTTAAAAGTATTTGATTGAAAGAAATATTAAATCTGATACTACATAATATTTCCAATTATATATTACAATTATTTACAATTTTTTTATATATATGGTAATATTGTAACTGTGATTAACAGGGGATATATTTAGGGTTGTTGATTAAGTAGCCTGTATAATTACAGAAAATATTTAGGAAAGAGAAAAGGTGATAGTTATGAAAATTAGTAAAAAGGTAAAGATTATTGTAGGGGCAATGGGTGTTATCGCTATGGTTAGTGCAGCGAATGTAAGTACAAAGGCAAGTAACTGGTATTATGGGGCGGAAGGTGATTGTTCCATTTCAGATAGCAATAACTTTAAACGATGTACATCTATTAAGGATACTAAAGGAACTACTAATGCAACATTTCATGTGAAAACACTAAATAAAACAATGTGGTCAACACCTTCATTTAAACTGGTAAACTCAGATGGTGCAACTCGTTCGGTAACTATTGATTTGCCTAAGGCAGGCTATGAAGGTTCGGGCAGTTTAGCAGGAGTATCACCTTCGGAGGCTATAGGGCATTATTATTATGCTGGGCTAAAGGCTGCTTGGAATCAAATAGGAACAGATACTGTAACAGCTAAAATTAGTGCAGACTAATTTTATTTAAAAATGATTTAGCGTACTATTGCAATAGTACGCTTTATTAGGATGTGGATATTATGTTGTGTAAAAAAGAATTAAAAAGATTATTGTTTGGAAAAGATACTGTAGTGTTTTTTGTGATCTTATTAGTAGTAAGTTTAATAATTTTTTCTGACACAAGCAGTACACATAGTGGGTTTTTAGCAGAATTAAACCAACCAGAATTTGATTTATCGCATGAGACTCTTGAAGGGATTGTGAAAGGATTTAGTTGGCATAGTTATATGTTAGATTACTTTTATAATGATAAACTAACTTTATTACTCATCATCTTCTTAGGTTGCTTTGGTATTAAATTTTCTGATTATTTTGTCAAGCATGTTATGACAGGAATAGGAAATCAATTACGTGCTCGAATTACAGCATCGACTTATGTTAAGCAGTATATGTCAATTCAAGCATTATATATTTTAATTTTTAATCTTGTATCTTTTACAATCATTTTGTTTATTATACGCTTAATAGGGGGGGCTCCTGAAATAGGTGTAGAAAGAATGACGACATATGGGATTATTGATTCATTTTTAGGCGTGCCTTTAGATAATACGTTAATGTATATCGTATATTACTATAGTAATGTCTTACTGTTTTCAAGTTATCTAATATTCATAGTATGGATAGGATCTTTTGTAGGATATTTATCAAGAAGTCAAGTTATCGCAAAGCTTTTTCCATGTGCAAGTTATTTTATTATATTAATAATAGCATCATCAGTAGGTAATGTATTAAAGGGTGTAAGTCATTTATTTAACTTCGTTATTGCAGATGTTTACATTGGTGGATTAACTCATAACTATACAGTATTTTCACCGTATGTTATAGGTCAAATTATTTTAATTGCTATTAGTATATTAATTCTTTACCGTGTAAGTATATATAAAATGGAGTATCAATATGTTTAAAATGATAAAATTCAAAGAGCTTTTAAAGTATTTATTATTTTTAGTTTGTTTGTATGTATTCTCAAGCTTTATTTACTTGTATAAAACAAATTTATCAGAAAACGTATTAGTCAGCTTAGTCAGTATTTCAAGATTATTATTTGAACATGCTATATTCTTATTCATATTAGCAGTATGTACATTTACACCATTTTTAAGACCTATGTTCATGGTTAGAGTGAAAAGTAATGATTTACAGGAGTATATTCAGAAATTTATTTTAAGAAATAGTTTGCTATACTCAAGTAGTTTGGTTATTTTTTATGTCTTTATGGAACTGCTTATAATTAAAAGAATTACTGATGTATCTTCAGTGTTACTTTCATTTATCGTACTATTTTTATTCGGACTATGTTATTTTAGTACAACAGTTTATACATACTTAAAAAGTGAAAATTATGAATTGTCTGTATGTATATTTCTGGGCGCTTCTCTAATTGGTAAGGGCTGTATTTATCTCGCTGATATGATAAATGGTGTCCGATTTTTAGAAATCTCGAATCAATTGATTATCATTGTTTTGGTGATAGGGAGCGTAGGTATATTGCATTTTATTAATGATGCTATTAAGAGTAAGGAAATTTTATGATGAGTAAGTTAGGAATAGATTCAGTATATCGAAGAGGAAGTTATAGTGTGTTATTTTTCATGATTAATTTGTTGTATTTAAATAATGAAAATAGTTCAGATATTCTTCGGATTCAATTTGGAATTGACTACGGATCGGATAGAAGTTTAATGTCGGTTCTTATTAGTATTTTTTTATATACTAGTATTTTAATTACACCACTTGTATTGCTATTTGATAAAGTAGAACCGATGTTAATTTATATATTAATTAGAGATAATCGTCAATTGATAGTAAAAAAATTTCTAATATCTAGTTTCATATCAATTTCTACTATTTTATTAATTAAAGTTATATTAGATATTTTAATGTTTGGAGCGGTTGTGTTTAGTTCTGAATGGTTAATCGGATATGTTTACATATTAGGCATCTTATATGCTTTCATTGGATTTTTATTTGTTCTATATTTGTTGAAGGTGAAACAGAACTATATTTATTTGGTACCAATTATTTTAATCTCAGCGTACTTATTTGTAAAAGAAGATAAAAGTGTATATGTGTATGGTTTTATGATAAGTTGTAGTTTTATTATTTTCAATATAATAGCTTCGAGTTTTATTATTAGTAAATACGAGCGTATTTAAGAGGGAGATAACTAATGATTAAAATTAATAATGTATCAAAAGAAATAAAGCATAATCAGGTATTAAAAAATATTAATTTAGAATTCGAATTTGGAAAAGCATATCTTCTTCATGGACATAATGGATGTGGGAAGACAATGTTATTACGTTTATTATCAGGTTTAATTCGTCCAACATCTGGAGAAGTGCAGAAGAAAGAGGGGCTTTCTTACGGTGTTTTAATTGAAAAACCAGGGTTCTTAGAAAATTATTCAGCGCGCTATAATTTAGAATATTTAGCGGCAATTCAAAATAAGATAGCCGATTCTGAAATTGATGTGGCATTAGAACGTGTGAATTTATTAAATGATGCAAAACGTAAGGTTAAGACGTATTCGCTCGGAATGAAACAACGTTTAGGAATTGCTCAAGCTATTATGGAAAACCAAGATGTCTTATTATTAGATGAACCCTTTAATGCACTAGATGAAGATAATTTAAATCGTATACTTGAGATTTTAAAAGAAGAACAAAAAAAAGGGAAATTAATTGTTGTGGCAGCACATAATCTTCCACTAGAAATTAGTGATTTCTTTGATGTGAAAATTAAGTTGAATAACGGGCAGGTTAAAGAAATCGTAGCTTAAGCGATTACAGACTTATAAGATACCCCTTATTTTATAATTGAAGCATAAGTAGATAAAGAATATTTCGGATAAGTTACAATTAATTAGACACATATAAAAAACCATTATCTTAACTTAGATGAATTCTGAACTCAGATAATGGTTTTTCTTTTGATTCATTTTCCTGTAACAGTTGCGGACGTGGATATTATGGTGGAGATGGGTTCCCTGGCAGATTGTCAAAGACAATCTAATCCTCCTTTGCTAGGGTATGGGGCGTTCCGGTTAGTATCCACGTCCCATCTTCATTGATGTTTAAATGTATTTGTAATGAGTACTAAAATTCTAGTTGAAGATTATTAAGATCAATATGAAAGTTATATTTTTTTATAAATTCATTTAGTCCTTTATAAAAAGAAGGAGGTCTATTTTGCATTTTAAATAAGAAAAGAGCATCCATCAGATATTGGGTTGCTTGTGCTGAATTATTAGATACTTGTTCATAAATAGCAAGATTGCAGTAAAGAAAGGGCAATTTAGTCAAATTGAAATGTTTATTACAATACTCGACTCCTTTTAAAGAATAAAATTTAGAACATTCGTATTCTTTTGTTTTAAGTAAGATACTTCCCAGTGAATAACAATAATTAGGTATTAAAGAAAAATCATCCAAAAGAATATGATCTTCAAGATAGGCTATTAATTGTTTATAAATTAAAATAGCTTGAGAATATTTTTCGAGGTTCATATAGCAGAGGCAAATATCATGTACCAAATCTAGTTGTTCAATCGTTAATAGAGTTAAATTTGGTTGTTTAATTGAAAACATTGGCTGTAAGAGGTTAATTGCCTTACTGAATAAATCAATAGCATACATATAATTTTGATTTTGATTCGCTTCATAAATTCCTTGCATCCAAAGTAAGAGGAATTGAACATTTATATCAGAAGCTATTTCTTGGGGTTGGTAAGAAACATAAAGTTTTTTAATTTCATGATAGTTTCTAGTTGCTCGGAATTCATGAAATTGTTTACGTAGCTTTAAATACTCTTCAGGATTCTTCAATGAGCTATGAATTTGTAACTCTATTAAACTAATATTTAATTTTTGAGATAACTGGAGAATTAAATCATAATTCGGTTTTCTTTTTCCATTACACATTTTAGAAAAGTTAGAATAATCACAAATTCCTTCAATAAGTTGAGATTTATTCATTCCTATGGATGTAGCCTTTTTTAATATATACTCTAATGCTTGGTTATAGTCAAAGTTACAAATCATATTCTCTTCACCTTATTGTTTTTCAAAAAAATTCAAAATATGGTCAAAATGACCAATAATAATTATTTAAATTATTATATCATATTGATTGTAAGAGGAGGAATGAATGATGATAAAAAAAATCTCTATTTTATTATTAATATTTATAATTAATATGGGTTTATATTTCTATGGTTTTACTAGTATATGAATATAAAAATATAGAGCTGATTATTGAACAGTTGGTAATGAAATATGGTAATCAAATTGAAGAGATAATCAGAAAAGATGTTAACGAGTTTATAAATAATATGAAAGAATTGAATTTTTTCGTTGTAAGAGGTGATAAACTTGATGGATGTTAAGTTAGTTAAAAGGATACTTCGAAAAGAATCGAAGTATCCTATTTATTTTATTTTATCTTTGATTTTATTGTTAGCGATTGAAGGATTGGCGCTAATTCCACCAGCTTTGTATCAACAGATTATTGATAGAGATATTATGGAGGGAAATCTAAAAAATATTTTGATTTATACGATTATTATGGTGGCTATTCCCTTTATTTCAACATCAATTCATACAGTATTTACGTATCATGTTTATGTTAAAGTAAAGCAATTAGCTTTTGATGTAAAAAGTAAGATATTCGAAAAGTTATTAAATCAGCCACTTTCTTTTTTTAAAGAGCATGATTCAGGCGAGTTAGCTGGATATCTTGGGGTTGATTTAATGGATTTTTTCTATTTTTGGATTCATGATCTGCCTTCTGTTATTTGTAGTGGAATTATGATTGTAGTCGTATTAGGAATCTTATGTAAGTTGAATGTCACTATTACATTGATAATGCTGCTTTCAGTTCCACTTTCTTTAATTCCAGCACACTTTTTAGGGAAATATTCACAGAAATTAGCGTCACAAATAACTGATTATAATTCAGATATTAATTCTAAAATTACAGAATCATTTAAATTGATTAAATTAATTAAATCGCAGTGTGCACAACAACAACGAATTAACGAAATTAACAAAATTAACAGAGATAACTTAAAGATTTTTGGAAAAGCTGTTATTGCGGAAACGGTTATGTTATCGATATCGAAAGAATTTATTGGGGGATTATTTTTAGCAATTGGATTTATTTTAGGAGCTGTTGCTGTTATTAATGGTAATATGTCACTTGGGGAAATGATTGCTTATATTACCTATTTACCAACGTTATTTAGTTTAGTGAATAGTTTAGCTCGAAGTAATGTCTATGTTCAAAAGCAGTTAGGGTTACAAAATAAAAACTTTAAATTTTTAGCATTAGATGATGAATACAGTGATGAGCCATCTTCAACTAAAGTAACTCATTTAAAAGGAGAAATTGAAGTTAAACATTTATCATTTGCTTATGATCAACGTCAAATTTTAAAAGATATCAGCTTTTCAGTAAAACCAGGTGAATTTGTTACGATTATTGGAGATAGTGGTTGTGGAAAATCAACGTTATTAGATTTATTATTAAAGTTTAATCGTGTGCCAAATCATATGATTCAAATTGATGGAGTAGATATTAATAATTACCCAATGAATAATTTAAGAAGTAATATTGCTCTTGTTAATCAAAATGTGGACTTACTCAAAGGGACGCTTCGATATAATTTGCTCATTGCTAATCCAAAAGCAACAGAAAAAGAAATGTTAGAAGCGATTCGCTTAGCAGAATTACAACCTGTCATCGAGAGACTTCCACAAGGATTAGATAGCGAGTTATCAGAAAACGCCTTAAACTTATCAGGGGGAGAACGTCAACGACTATCATTAGCGATGGCACTCGTGAAACAACCTAAATTACTTTTATTAGATGAAATCACGTCAAGTTTAGATTTAGAATCTGAACAAAAAATTCTAAATACAATAGAGAACATCAGTAAGGAAAAAAGAATTACTGTTTTATCCGTAACACATCGAAAAACATTTATCAAAGATGATTTTAGAATCATTGAAATGGAACAAGGAAAGGTAAAATCAGACACTCATTACAAAAATTTGAAAACTGTATCGTAAATATTACTATATAAAAATAACAACATATTTTAATTAAATTAAATGGATGTTTTGAAAAATCAATAGGGAGGAAGATATATGGAAAATTGTAGATTTATTAAAATGCTTTTAGTGGGGACGGTTTGCTCCTCTTTATTTTTTTATTTCAATTCAGAGGTACATGCTGAATCAACGGAGAATAATATTGATGATATGGCAACGCAAACAATTCAACATGCTTATTATTATGTGGATGGAATTGAGTATGAAGTTCCCAAAAATCAAATAAATGATTTTATTAATGGAAGTTTAACGGTTGATTTACCCTATGATTTAACAAATAAAGCAAGCACACCTGAGGGTCAACCATGCGCAAACGTGTGTATAGCGGGAAATGCGTTCGATGGTACAAGAACATCAAGTGGTTTTACATTAGGTAAATCGGGGACTAGAGTGATTAATAAAACCAATAAGCCAATTACAGAAACATCTGAGCTTAGTAGTACAGCAACTGTTTCAGGTACTATTACAGGAAGTGGTGGATTTGACTGGAAGGTGATTGAAGCAACAGTTGGATTTGAAATAGGTGGTAGTTATTCGTGGACTACTTCGCAAGCAACAACTATAACAGTAGATCCAGGATACTGGGGATGGATTGATTATGGTGCTCATACAGAAACGTGGAAAGGTAATTATTATTATTTGACAGAAAGTTGTAATCAGAGTAACAAACGATATATTACTGTAAAAGGGCCAAAGTATAAGGCAAAATTAGCAAAGACAGAAAAATATCCCTATTAAATTATTTATTTCTAAGGAGCACTCTTTATGAAATGGCACATGACACCTTTTTTTTCATTACTTTGTTCTGTATTACTCCTTCTATCTTGTGAGAATTCTTTTAAATCTGAGTACAGTAGTAACGCTAATATAGAAAATAGTGAAGAAAACATAAAAATTGTAGAATCAATAAAAATTAATGAAGCACCAAAACACAGTAAAACACCTTCGGAAGCTATTACTCATCAATTTGAAGTTATTTTTGAAGATGGAAGTACTCAATTACCCACTGAAAATGATATTATATCTGAAACCATCATTGGCAATCAGGGGATATTGACAATACATTCTCCTGAGGGAAAGGATAGATATGCTAGCTTCCTTTATCATATGGAAGATGAGTGGATTTTAGATGCTATTTTAAGAGTATCGGCTATAGGAGATGTTGTTTTTAAGGAAAAAGAGGGCTTATACCTGCCGATGGAAGAATTTAATTTTCTTAAAATAAAAGTAGAAGTTAACTCACAAAATCAAGAATTATGGGTATTTGTTGATCCAGAAAATATTATAACCATTACGACATTGGATAGATTTCATTTTATTGAAAATAGTGAGACTCAAAAAGTGAGACTTAGTAATGAAAATGAGGCATATATATCAAAAGACGATTATGAAAATTATTTTTTGTATTACTATGATATAGAAAAGATTATTATTATAGCTGGGAATATAAAAGAAAGGGAGGAACTAATAAATATCGCGAACTCATTACCATCCGTGACAGATCTAGCATTCCCAGCCACAACAAAATAACATTAATTTTTATATACAGATGAGTTAGATAATATAGGGGAGTTACATCTAGTAGATGTAACAACTGCATTTATAAATATATATTACTTCTTTGATAGTTAGTCAGGAGATAATATATATGTCGAATGTTGCAAAAAAAATTACTATTATATAAAAGAGCTAAGTGATTATTACATCCACTTAGCTCTTTTTCTATGCTTCGAATGAGGAGGGGACCTGTTAGAATACACGTACGAAATAGAACTGAAAAATCTTATTTAAGTTCTTAATTTCTAGCAAGATTTTAATCATATTCTTTTTTTTTATTAGATTTAAACTTAGTGTTTTTATGTAAGATATTTAACACTATGATTTTTTCAAAAATAAAAGATACCTCCGCGCAAAGGTATCTTTTATTCAAAATCTAACTAATTAAGTATATTATTACCAATGAATTAAAGTGATATAAAATGTAATTAGATTAGTTTGCTAGTATGAATATGCTTAAATTAAAGTGATATAAAATGTAATTAGGTTAATTTACTGTTACTATCTAATACTCTATAAGTATATCTTTAAGAATTGAAGTGTATATATGGTAGAAATTTTTTAACATGAGATGAAAAGGACTTTTATTCTGGAAAATATTTGGATATAAGTTCTTTTCAAAATATTTTTCTATGGTTAGTATATAGAAAAATATGAATTGTATTTCACCTATGTATAGTTATTGCTATTTAATTATATTTATATAAGCTGATATTCGGCATTATGATCAGGTGACTAAAATAGTTATTTTAGTACAAGTTAACTTTCTAGGAACACTAATTTGCGCGCTAAGATTAATGCCCCTTTTCTGTTAACTTTACGCTACTACTTATTACAGATAAGGTAGATTAGCGTTAGAACAACGATTAGTTCTTGACCTGTCATGTAGCTCACCTCACTAATTTAATAATGTCTATTTTATATCTATCATTATAATATTGTCAAGTTAAAATCCAAAATTAACACATTTTTGAAAATTGCCCGGTTAAAGTGCTTGGAATAGATAGAAGAATTTTTAATAATAAAAGGCGTAGATTATTTCATTATTTAATGATTGATTGGTTTCGTAGTAAAAAGATAAATATATATAAGGTGAAATATAATTAAAAAAAGAGTGAATTTTTTTCTTTCTTTGAAGTGGTAGAATTTTTGGATATTCTCTATCAAGATAAGTTCGAATAATTAGTATCATAGATGGCACACTATAACATTATAGTAAGATAATATTTGTTTTTATTTCAGTTTATTTCGAATAATAATCGATTAAAATTGTCCCAAAAATATACTTTTTGTCCCGAAGTGTGTTATAATTTACTTGATAGGAATGATGAAAAAGAATTTAAATACAGATGGGAGTGATTAATGTTGAAGAAAAAAAATGTATTAAATTTAATAAAATACCATACTGAAAAAAATGAGTTTCAATTTAGAAATGAGGCTATTGAAATTGCACGTTATTTTGATCAAATTGGTGATTATCAGTTGGCAGAATATATTATGAGTCTTTTATCGACTACCAATACATTCATTCCACAAGAGGAGGCTTTTGAAAGTTTATTTTTAAAGAGAGTTGAATTTAACACAGAACCGCTTCCTCTCCCTAAACCCATTGCTGAGGATATAAAGGGTATCATAAATGCAGTGAATCATAATGTAGGAATTAATAAGTTTTTATTTGAAGGAGCTCCAGGAACTGGGAAAACAGAAACAGTTAAGCAAGTTGCACGTTTATTAGAACGACAACTATATATCGTTGAATTTAGCGAATTAATTGATAGTAAAATGGGGCAAACTTCAAAGAATATTGTCACTGTGTTCAATGAAATTAATCGGATGCCTTTTCCTACTCAAGCATTGATACTGTTAGATGAAATTGATGCTATAGCACTAGATAGGATTAATTCAAATGATTTAAGAGAAATGGGACGAGTTACATCTACAATTTTGAAAGAGTTGGACAAATTAAATGAGGAAGTAGTTTTAGTGGCGACTACCAATCTATTTGAGAAATTTGACAAAGCATTAACTAGAAGGTTTGATACAGTAATCAGTTTCGATAGATATGAAAAAGAAGACTTAGTTGAAATTGCTGAAATAATTTTAAATTCTTTATTGAAGAAGTTTAAAAATGCTGGTAGAGATATGAAGTTGTTCAAAAAAATAATTCGAAGTATGGATGAAATTCCGAATCCTGGAGAGTTGAAAAATATGATTAAAATTTCACTTGCATTTAGTGCCCCTGACAATGAGTATGACTATCTTAGAAGGTTGCTAAAATACGTAGTGAAAAACTCTGAGGAAGTCGGATTAAAAGAATTATATAATATAGGATTTACTATTAGAGAAATTGAAGTACTTACAGGGATATCGAAAAGCCAGGTAGCAAGAGAGTTAAAGGGGGATTAATATGAATGATATTTTGCAGCTAAAAGGTAGATTTGAACAAAAAAAAAGTAACAATAGACCAGCGGCACCCAGATTATCTTCAGGATCAATGGTTAATGTTTCTCATCTAGAAAGCTTGCGAACTGATTTAATTGTACTCAAAGAATTCTGGGAATCACAAGAAGTTTTAAGTGGTGCTTTAATAAGTGTTTATTATAACAAGGTAGTAGCCAAGAGTAATAGGATTAGTGGTTTCTTATCATCCTCGAAACAACCTGCTAATTCATCGATAGTTGGTGCAAAATTCTCAGATAAAAGTAATAAGCATATTATTACGCATTATATTTCAATGGAAGTCATCGACGCCTCAATTCTTTCAATTGAACAGGCAATTAGAATTTTGAATGAGGAATTCGGGGGTTCAATAGATTATATTAAATTTAATGAAAAAAGCAATATAAATGCTATTGATTTTGAAAAATACACAATAAAAAAAACAAAGTTTCAACATATTATTGTTGACTCCTCTTATGTCGAAAAATTCGGTGTTGAAAATAGTGATTTTGGATCACATAAAAGTGCTATTGTTACTATATACAATACAGATATGAATACTAAAGAGTTATTGAATAAAATTGGTATTAAAGTTTTAGATGATAGAATTATTAATGATACAACTGTTTTGTTGGATGCGAATTATTTAGAAATTTTGATGCAAAAGGCTCCTTATCTAGTTGCGATGGCAACTGAGAATCTATCTGAATTGGCACCAAGCGATTTTTTAGAAAATGTTGGATACGAACGAAATCTAATTCCTAGACCAAAACAAGAACCAGTAATTGGTGTGATTGATACTTTATTTGATGAGAATGTTTATTTTAGTGAATGGGTAGAGTTTCATAATATGATTGATAAAAATATACCCGTTACTTCAGAAGACTATAGGCATGGGACAGCAGTCTCTTCTATAATTGTTGACGGTCCAACTTTAAACCCAAAATTGGATGATGGTTGTGGTAGGTTTAAAGTCCGTCATTTTGGGGTAGCGACTCGCAGTGCATTTAATTCATTTACGATAATTCGTTCAATAAAGGAAATAGTTGCACTAAATCCAGATATCCGTGTTTGGAATTTATCTTTAGGTTCCAATGAAGAAATTAATAAAAATTTTATATCGGCAGAGGCTGCAGTACTTGATCAAATTCAATTTGAAAATGATGTGATTTTTGTAATTGCAGGAACAAATAAAGGATCTTTTGAAGGTGAGAAAAAAATTGGATCTCCAGCAGACTCAATCAATTCAATAATAGTAAATTCAGTAGATTCAAAAAAACAACCAGTGACATATTCACGTCAAGGAATAGTTTTATCATTTTTTACAAAACCAGATGTAAGTTATTATGGTGGTTCATCAGATAATTACATGGCGGTTTGTGAACCTTTAGGGAAGGCTTATGTCTCAGGAACATCTTATGCAGCACCGTGGATTGCTAGAAAATTATCTTATTTAATTGATATTATTGGTCTTAATCGAGAGGTTGCAAAAGCTATGTTGATTGATTCTGCGATTGGATGGAAAGCGAATACAGATTTTTTAGATTTAGCACTAAAGGGGCATGGTGTGGTTCCTGTTAGAATAGAAGATATTCTTCAATCGCCTGATGATGAAATTAAATTTGTAGTGTCAGGAATTTCTGAACAGTACGATACATTTAATTATAACTTCCCGGTTCCTGTAGCTAATAATAAATATCCCTATATTGCAAAAGCGACATTGTGCTATTTTCCTAAATGTTCAAGAAACCAAGGTGTTGATTATACGAACACAGAGCTAGACATTTACTTTGGTCGTTTGGACAATAAGGGAGAAATTAAAAGTGTTAATGAGAACAAACAAAGTATAGAAGGGGAAAATCATTATTTACATGAAGAAGATGCGAGAAAAATTTTTAGAAAATGGGATAATATTAAACATATTAGTGAAGGAATTAAACCACGATCAAAGGGGAAAAAAGTATATAAAGATAGAATGTGGGGGATGAGTATTAAGACTAAAGAAAGATTGAATAGTAGAGATGGTGAAGGAATACGATTTGGAGTTGTGGTCACGTTAAAAGAAATTAACGGAGTAAATAGAATAGAAGATTTTATTCATCAATGTAGTTTTAGAGGGTGGTTAGTTAATAGAATTAATATTGAAAATAGACTCGATATTTATGAAACTGCGAATGAAACAATTGAATTTGAATAAATTCTGATATGACTCCGAAAGATTTAAAATTGAATTCAATATAATGAAAAGTATACTGAACATTAATGAGGGAGATTAGCTAGTTATGCTAACCTCCTTTTTTATTTATAATTCTACAGGTTCTAGAAAGACTGTCTAATTAATTGTAACCTATTCAAATCTATACAAAGAAGGCCTTTAAATGAATATAAAATTTAATTAATTGTGATAAATAATTGTGTGATTTAAATTGACAATTCACGTTATAGAAAATACAAAATTGTAAAATTTTAAAAAAATTGATAAAATATGTATAATAATGAAGGGGAAAGGGGGATTTTTAGTGGTTATCCAGATTGGAGTTTGTGATGATGAAGAAAACTTTAGGTCAAAGATAAAAGAGGTATTGCATTCAATATTGAGATCAAGTTCAATAGAGTATCGTTTTTATGAGTTTTCATCAGGTGAGGAGCTTTTAGCGAACTACCCTGAGCGTTTAGATATACTAATAATGGATATCCAAATGAAAAAATTAAACGGGATGGATACTACAAGAGAAATTAGAGTTTTTGATCAAAGAGTAGAGATTATCTTTATGACCTCTTTGCTTGACTTTATACAAGAAGGATATGAGGTTAAGGCTTATCGATATATATTAAAACCAATCAATGAAAACAAGGTTTTAAAACATATTTTACCTTGTATTAATGAACTTCTTCAAAAAAAAAGTTCTTACTTAACTGTTAACGTAAAAAACTCTGTTCATAGAATTGAGATTGATTCAATTATCTATATTGAAACGCAGCGTCCTAATATCATCATTTATACATCTGAAAATCAATATACAATTAGGATGAGTCTTTCGCAAATAGAAAAAAGCCTAAATGGTTATGGCTTTTTTAGATGTCATAACAGCTATCTCATTCATTTAAAGTTCGTAGAATCAATAGAAAATCATTCAGTTATGCTAAAAGGTCAAGAGATTCCTATTAGTAAATACCGACTTAAAGGTTTAAAGATTGCTATGACGCATGCATTAGGTGATATCGTATGTTAACTCATGATACTTTATGGAAGCTCATTGATTTTTTCACGATTGAGATAGATTGGCTGATTTTTTTCTTTGTAATTAATAGGGTGGGAAGAAGAAAAGATAATAGTAAAAAATATATCTTAGTGGCTATTCTTCTTTTATTCGTTATTGGATGTTTGAATATTGTAGAAATATCACCTAATATGCGGATGATTTTATGTATAGTAATGGGTGTGTTATTTTGTAAATATTTATATGAAGATAGTCTTTATAAATGTATGATTGTTAATCTATTGTTTTGGCTTGTCCTCATGATTAGCGAGTCTATATCTACAGTAGTGGTGGTTCTATTTAATGGTCTTGATAGTGTTACTCCATTATTAAGGGGGGGATCCTTAAGGTTCCAAGCAATCGTATTATCAAAATTTTTGCTTTTTATTACTTTAATAGGGGGGAGGTATTTTAAGTTATCTGTGGACTTTAAGTTGAAAGATAGTTTTTTAATCGGTATCCCTGTGACAACGAATATAGCAAGTTTATTAGTCATCTATGGATATAATTTGAATCAACATATTGAAAATCGATATAATATTTTAATGATAGTTATAATCACTGTCTTGATAATGTTATCTTCCATTTCACTGCTAATCATTATTAGAAAAATTTTAAAAGAGAAACAAAAAAGGTTAGAATCTCAATTGATTAATAATCGAATTAAAGTGAATTATCAAAATTATGAACGGATAAATGAAGCCCATAGACAGATAAGATACGTATATCATGATTTGAAAAATCATCTGTTGTGTCTTAAAAATTTCCAAACTAAAGCTGAAATAGAGGATTATATTACTAATTTAGAATTGCAAATTGAAGGTTTTGAAGATTTTAGGGATACAGGAAATAGGACATTAGATATCATTTTAGGTGAAAAGATATATCGTTGTAAAAAAGATGGGATTGAATATGAGGATAATATTATAATAACTAAATTAGATTTTATGGCGGAATTTGAGATATGCGCTCTGTTTGCGAATGCTCTAGATAATGCAATTGAAGCTTGTATAGAGATGGAATCTTGTGCAAAAAAATACATTAGTGTGACTTGTCGGGATATTAAAGGATTTATTATTATTAAGATTATTAATTCAAAATCAAATGTGATAAAAGTGATTGATGATCAAATATATATATAAACAGAAATGTAATTCATAGTTTTCTAGTTCAAATACTTGTAGTCAAAATTCGTTAAAATGTATGTTAAAATAGTAGATATTAACTATACATTTTAGGATAGAAATTGAGGCAACTATGAATCAGACAGAATTAAAATTAATTGAAACAGCGATGCGTGAAACATCATCGAAACAACTTTATACTCGTTATCAAGTCATCTATTTACACTTACAAGGATATAAAAATGTAGAAATCGCTAGGATAGTTCCCTTTACTGCTCAGACCATCGGAACACATGTTAGAAATTATAAAAAATATGGACTTGAGGGATTAAACCCACGCCCAAAATCAGGCTGTCCGAAGAAACTTTCACCTGAGCAAGAAGCTGAGTTAATCCATACCCTCATCCATAAAACGCCCGCTGATGTTGGGATTGAACCGTACATGACTTGGGATTGTAAGCTATTATGCATCTGGGTGAAGCAAACCTTTGGAATTTCATTCTCTAAAGGTGGAATGCGTGACATGTTGTTACGCTTAGGTTTTAGCTACACACGCCCGACTTACTCATTAGCGAGAGCGAGTCAAGAAAAACAAGAGGGATTTAAACAGGAATTTGAACAATTAAAAAATTTTGATTCGTGGAGAGATTGATCATTTATTGTTTCAAGATGAAAGTTCTATCAGAGATTATCAATCATTAGTCAACAATTGGTTTCCTAAAGGAAAACAACGGATTATTCCTACTTACGGAAATAATAAAAGTGTCAAATTAATAGGAATCCTTAACTATGAGACAGGTCATGTTTATGTCCAGGAGGAAGAACGTTATACAGCAGATATCTTTTTAGAATTCCTCAAAAAAGTACTGAAACAATATCCAACGGGAAAGATTGTCATGATTTTAGATAACGCAAGAATTCATCACGCTAAACTCATCCAACCTTTTTTAAACGAACACAAAAATAGATTAAGGTTAATCTTTTTACCACCATATAGTCCAGAATTAAACTTAATTGAAGGATTATGGAAATGGTTAAAACAATCTGTGATTCATAACGTCTTTTATAAAAATATAAATGAGATTAGAAAAGCTGTTCAAGGATTTATTCGACGTATCAATGAGAGACCTTCGGAAGTGATCCAGAGACTATGCGAAAAAATGTGAAAAACTTATCTGTTTATATATATACCACTAAAGTAGATAAAGTTGGGCATGGAATCGGAATTTCAAGTATCAAGTATATTACCGATAAATATAATGGTGAAGTTGTTATTAACTATTCTGATGATGAGTTTATATTGAACATTATGATTCCAATACCTAGTTAGGAGAGATAGAAATGAAAAAAATCGGATTTAAATTACTTAAAAAACTTTCAATGTTAAGTTTTGGAATAGCAGTATTATCAGCAAATAGTGCAAGTACGTGGTTTATCCATCAACCGAAAGAACCAAAAGAATTAGAACAATTAAAGAAAAGAAAGTAAGTAAATCTCCCGTTAAGCAAGGGAGGTTTTTTGTATTTAAGGAGATCGTATGTTTGTTTATCTAGCAAATAAAATAACAATGGTATTAATTAATTATGAAATAATAGGAAAAGAAGATGAAGAAATTTATCGATATGGATTTGAGATGTTAATTTATTTTATTGTTAACCTTTCAATAGCAGTATTTATTGGGATTCTTTTTCACAAATTTATTCACACACTTTTATTTTTAGGGTGTTATTGTACCATAAGGCAGTTTACAGGGGGCTATCACGCAAATAGTTATACAAAGTGTACATTGATATTTACTATAATTTATTTAGTCACAGTTTTGTTGACGAATAATCTTGAGGTGGATAAGATGAAAATTCCATTACTCATTTTATTAATTATTAGCCTCATTATTATTTATCGATTTGCCCCATTAGACCATCGAAATAAACCATTGAGTGAAGAAGAGAAGAAACAGTATAAAAATGTGGCGATCAACTTAGTAAAAGTGATAGGTATGCTGATTGGAATTACCCTGATACTTGATATTTTTACAACTTATATTTTTTATCCGGTATGTGCGATAATTTGGATAGCTATCTTATTAGTTTTAGGGCGGTATAAAAAATAAAATATTAGCTTCCATTATAAAAGGTTATTGACATAAAATATAATTATTTTATAGTTAAAACCGGTATTACTGTTTACCTTTAGATTTTTATCAAATAGATAATTGTAATTTCTTTGTTAAAACAAATATCATTGCTAGTGATGGAGCAAATATTGAATTGTGTAAGTCATAAAATTAAAGTTTTTTATAGTTCTTTATTATTAAAATAGTGTTAAATGATCTCATTTTGACTAAATAGCTACAGTTAACGACCAGTTAGCACATCTATATTACAATATAAGACTATCTTGTGGTAAATTTTTCTTGCGTTGAATTTAAAGGTGCAAGAAAAGACATATAGAGGAGAGTATGAGAGAATGAAAAAACAAGTAATCGCACTAACATGTATTGCAGCACTAGGCTTAGGAATCGGGAGTCAATCTGCTTTAGCTTCATATGATTCATCATCAGCTACAAGTGGGACTGTCGCTTTAACAGAGACTACAAAAGATGCACGTGTTACGACAGATGTTGGAGGAGGGAAATGGGATTACGGATCAACACTAACTATTAGTTTAAAGAAAAAAACTCATTCTAATTATTTCCATGAAACTAAAAAGCATGGGTCATCTGCTAAGGTAGGATCAGGATCTACATGGTCATATAGTGGAGATACTAAAGCAGCAGTATGGTCAAAAGCTAGTGCAACTGGAGAAAGATCTGCTACAGGATATGCACAATGGAATCTTGTAGATTAAAGAATATTTTAAGCAAACTGTGTAATTTACATAGTTTGCTTTTTATGATGAAGAGGTTTTAATATAGTTTGATGGAGTTATTAGGAGGAAGTTTTAGTGAGAATGTTAGTGAGCTTATTTATTTGTCTTATCTCAATTTTCTCATTCAGTGTAGTAGAAAATCGAGTAAATGTTAAGCAAATGAATAATGTTAGAAGTGTAGAATATCGAATAGGTCAAGCATTTGAAATACCAGATAGTGTAGAACTAAGTGATCCAGAGAGAATATATCCTTGTTTGGAGAGAATTGCAAACGAACTTCAGGTTAATTTTTTTAGACAGCAATTTGTTGTCGATGAAGATAATCAGTTAGAAATTAGAAAATATGCACTTATTACGTCAGATACGGAATTTTTTAATTATTTCCAAATTATCGATCAAAAGGATCAATTAGAACAATTAGATGAGAATGAGTACTTATCAACACAAAAATCGAATGATACCAATCAAATCGGAACAATTAAAAATAAAGAACAAGTATATGTGGGGCACTTAAAACAGCTATACAATAGTTCCCGTGTTAAAGGAATTTATTTTGTCGAACTACCGATTGGATTATCATATGATATGTTTCTCCAAACGATGGTAGAGGAATTGAATCAGACACTCCATACGAATTTTGTTGCGGATGATTTTAGATTAACAGAACCTTATGTTCCTGATTATATAAATGAAGATGAGTTTTTAGAGATCTTCGAAATTATATTAGTTGTTGTAACGATTGTTTTAATTGTTTATATGATTTTAAATCAATCAAGGAAAATTGGTATTTATAATTTATTTGGATTCTCTAATATTAAAATATGGTTAAAGATAGTTCATTTGCATCTGACAGGAGTTTTTTTATTGAGTACCGTGTTGCTTCTTATTTTTGCACTTATTCGTGAAAATGATAATGAATTTATACTGCGCTTTTTACAAAAGCAATTAGTAACTTATGTCATACTCACATTGATTTCGGTAGTTCCGTTAGGGGTTATTGCATCGACGAATATCTATCTTAATTTGAAAAATAAAGAATATAGTCAATCTATATTTGTATTTAATAGTATTATAAAGGGATTCTTAACTTATGTTATGATTGCAATTGGTGTTTCTTCTTTTACGAATATACAATCGTCATATCATTATTTATCTTCACTAAAAAATTGGGAAAAAGGAAATAGTTATGGTGTCTTTTATCCTTTACTTGGAGGAGATAATGATACGAATGAAGATATGATTAAATCATTAGTGACAGCCAGTACAGAATTATATCATGAGTTAAACAGTCAAGGGGCTATATTAATCAATGCTAGAGATTATGAAGAGGATTCCCTGATTTTAAATCAAGATTATAAAGGAATATTTAGTATTCGAGTTAATCCAAATTATTTGAAAGAATTTCCTCTTTATGATGAGTTAGGAAACCAAGTGGTAATAGATGAGCAGACTAAGGATCGAATTTTACTAGTTCAAGCTCAATATAAGGAATTCGAACGGGAAATATTAGATTTCTTCGAGGAAAATCAATGGTTAACTTATGAATTTGATCAAAATAACTTTTCAAAAGAAACATCTTTTGAACCTAAGGAGATAAAGATTATTTGGTTAAAAAATAATCAATCCATTTTTAGTTTTAATCCAGATGTGTATAAAGAAGAAAATAATATGATTTCTGATACAATAGTCGAAGTGATAACTGAATATAACTCTTTTCCAACGGAAAGGTGGGGGATTTTAGGAGGAGGGAGTACTGATCCATTAAAAGTTAAATTAATAGACAATGATCCACAAGTAACAATGGAAAATTTAACACCTTTGTTAAAAGAGTTAAATTTAGATAGTCAACTGAAGTACTTAGTTCCAGCTAATGAACTAGCATTAGACAAGGTAAAAGAATTACAAGAGGAATTAAAGGTTTATGGAGGCATCTTTTTAATTGATTTATTAATTTTCTCGATTCTTCTTCTTCAAAATATAAGCATTCATTTTAATAAGTATAAGAAAGAAATCGTAGTTAAAAGATTATATGGTTTCGGATATGTCAAAGCTTACCGAAAGTATTGGACTATTTTTTTAATTAATTGGGTAATATTGTTACTAATATCTGTTGCTAGTTTAGGAGCAGGAGCGATATTTATAGTGATAGGGATCCTTTTAATAGAAGCTTTTTACTCATTAATGGGATTAAACATTTTAGAAAAAAGAAATAAGTTATACGTTATTAAAGGAGAATAATATAAATGCAAAGAATATGCAGTTTGCAAAATATTGATAAATCATATGAAAAAAAACAGGTCTTAAATCAATTTAATCTTGATATTTATCAAGGTGAAATGGTGGCTATCGTTGGAAAGAGTGGTGTTGGAAAAACAACTGTACTCAATATCCTAGGATTATTAGAAAAGCCAGATAGTGGTTGTGTGAATTTATTTGAACAAGATATGAGTAAGATTAAATTAAGTCAGGTTAATCAATTACTTCGCTATAAGATTTCTTATTTGTTTCAAAATTATGCGTTAATTGAAAATGAAACAATTTCTAAAAATTTAGATGTAGCATTGGCATATGTTAATAAGAGTAAACGCGAGAAACAAAAGATGAAAGAAGAAGCATTAAAAAAAGTTGGCTTAGATGTGGATGTTAATGATAAAATATATACCTTATCTGGTGGGCAACAACAGCGAGTAGCGATTGCTCGTCTATTATTAAAACCTTGTGATTTAATTTTAGCAGATGAGCCAACTGGATCATTAGATGCTGAAACCAGAGATGATATATTAGGTCTTTTAACTGCTCTCAATAAAGAAGGAAAAACAATCGTTATTGTGACACATGACGATACTATTTCTATGAGATGTCACAAAACTATAAATTTATAATAACCTAAAAAAGTGCTCACTGTATTTATAAGAATATTATACTGTGCCCTTTTTAGATTATAAAGCGGGTAAAGTGATTCTTTTTGCCAAGTTATACTGAGATAAATATACGGCTATTGTGTGATAAAGTATTTGAATTAAATCAGGGAAGGTTGGTTTAATTCAAACTATAAATGTAATAACTGAATTTATAAAAATATATTATATACCTGAATAGTCGGAATTTATTTAGGAGGTAATAATATATGGCGAATGTCGAATGTCGCAAAACGTATTAATATTGTATCAATTAAAATGGTAAAGGAGTCTAGCTTCCTTTTAGTAAAAGTGATAGGTATGCTGATTGGAATTACCCTGATACTTGATATTTTTACAACTTATATTTTTTATCCGGTATGTGCGATAATTTGGATAGCTATCTTATTAGTTGTAGGACGGTATAAAAAATAAAATATTAGCTTCCATTATAAAAGGTTATTGACATAAAATATAATTATTTTATACTATTAATGTGCAAAACTACTTCCAATTAATTTCCAGTTATAAAATACCAATGCAAAAAGAAAAAACATTAACTCAAATCCTTGTATAATTAAGTCTCGCACAACCAATTAACAAGGAGGAATTGAGTTAATGTTCATGGAAGGTATTATATCAGATTCTCATTCAATTTTCAAATTTTTAAAAGGGCTAGACTTAGACTTATTTCTATCGAAACCACAGTTTAGGCATCTTAACCATTTCCTAAATTTGATGATTAGTGAAACTTATACGGGCAAAATCTCTGCCGTTAAGCATTGTCATCGGACAACTTTTGGACGATTTTTAAATGATAGTTCCTGGGATGATGAGATGATTTCTAATCAAATTCAATCCTATCTTCTATCTTGCATTTACAATCGTTCACATCAAACAGGAAAACCTATTTACGTATTAGTAGATGATACAACATGTGTTAAAACTAAGCCCTCGTCACAGGCGACTTATCCTATTCAAGGATGTGGTTGGCACTACTCTCATCTTCATCATCAATACGTCTATGGCCATCAATTTGTTACCCTGATGCTTCAATGTGATGACGTCACCTTACCGTATCAAATCATTCCGTATGAGAAAGATAAACAGAGTAAAATTGAACTCGTTAAGGAGATTCTCACCACTTTACCTAAACCGCCTCATAAAGGATACATCCTAGCTGATAGTTGGTATACTTGTGAAACCTTATTCCAAATCGCTAATCAATTAGGCTTTTATTACTTAGGAGGAATCAAAACCAATCGAATCATTCTTCCGAAAGGCTATCGTCCGAAAGGGATTCAACTTAAATCATTTGCGAACACCTTATCCCTCAAAGATCTCGACTTAGTCACAGTTGGATCAGAGACCTATTATACTTATACATATGAGGGTCGAGTGAGAGGTGGCCATGTCGTCAAAATCATTTTGAGTTGGCCACAAAAGGCTCCACTTGAAGAAAAAGCCTTACGTTGTTTTATGAGTCATGATTTAAAATTGTCTGCTAAACAAATTCTTAAGCACTACACGAAACGTTGGCCCATTGAAATATTCTTTCGTGAAACGAAACAAAACTTTGGATTGGCTCGTTACCAAGTTCGAACATTAAAAGGGATTAAACGTTTGATGTTAATGATTCAATTCGTTTACCTGTATCTAAAGCGTGTAACTAAGACAGGGGATTGTATTGGCGAGAGTTTGCGCGAATGCCAACGAAAACAAAAACAGGAATTAGTTAAGTTCATTTACATCAAAGCGCAAACCGGAGTAGGGTTAAATACCATTTTTGAAGAATTGAAAATTGCATAGAATCAGTGTATTTTCACCACATGGAAAATTTTTCTTAAAAACTGCACGTTAATAGTTTTATAGTTAAAACAAATATAATTGCTAGTGATGGAGCAAATATTGAATTGTGTAAGTCATAAAATTAAAGTTTTTTATAGTTCTTTATTATTAAAATAGTGTTAAATGATCTCATTTTGACTAAATAGCTACAGTTAACGACCAGTTAGCACATCTATATTGCAATATAAGACTATCTTGTGGTAAATTTTTCTTGCGTTGAATTTAAAGGTGCAAGAAAAGACATATAGAGGAGATGAACCTTCAAAGTTTACTTGTAAATAGTTTTGAAGCTCTGATGACCTCACTAGAAATTTATATGATTGAGATAAAAAAAGGGGGAAATGAAAATGAAATTCACAAAAATCGGAAAAACAGTAACTGCATTAGCAATCATCGGAGGAATAATGATGACAACTCCTAAAACTGAAGTAGAGGCATCATCTTTAGAAGGACGAGCTGCTCAGACGTACACAGCATACTCTCTAGGTCCATTAGGGAGAAATAACTACACAAATTATCATGTGAAAACAACTAGTGATCAATATATTCTTAACCGAGTAACAGCTATTGATAATGCATCATCTGCTAAATTTTGGGCGCAAACTGATTCAGCTAAGACAATTTCAAGCACTTATACTCAGCGAGTAAGTACAAGTAATACACAAATTAACTTCACTAAATCAATTTCTAAAGGTGATAACGTTAGATTAGCTATGCAAAATTCCAATAGTTTAGCAACCTATTACGGATTTGTAAGTGGTAGCGTGGATTTTAGATAACATAGGACGTAGGAATTTAGAGAAAAAGTAAAGACTCAAAGGAAACAAGTGATGTATAATTTGCATCGCTTGTTTTTATAATACACTCAACTTTCGCACAACGAAAATCTAATATCCCCTTGATGTAATTAAGGCTCGCCTTGCAAGGTGAGTTAGAAACTTTACGATTAAAATATTTAGATTGAAGTCAGGTTCCGTGATTAAACATAAAAAAAAATCAACGTAAAGCGGTAAAGGCAAGAGAAGTCTTTCATTTTTTTTATATTCCCTTATCGTAAATGAAATCTTATTTTTAATTCAGCGAAAGTGTCTTTTATTTCTTTAGGTAAAAGCATAAATTCTTTTTTAAATGGTGGTAAACAAAGGATAACAACCTTTTCAGTGGTGATTAACTGCAAAAGTTGAGTAATAGATAATAAATTATATTTTAGGGAGGCGTAATTATGTTAGGATTATATCTTAATGAGTTGAAGAAAGGGATTAATCGAATTGAATTTAGATTTATTTGGATTATGTTTCTTGTTTTATGTATTTCAGCTTTTTTTGTGAATTGTTTGGAGTTTTACGGAGCATCTTTTTCCTTTATTAGAAAAGCTAGTCAAATGAATATAATAACAAGTAGTTATAGTACCTATTTTTTAAGTCTAGTTACTGTCTTATTACCGTTATTATCGGGTTTTCTTTATTCAGATAATCTCGCGTTAGAAAAAAATGGAGGGACTTTATCACTACTATTAACAAGGACTTCATTAAAGAAAATAATGCTCTCTAAAATTTTTGCTGTATTGACAATTCCTTTCGTTATTTCTTTTTTTAGTTTAAACGTAAATATTCTTTTAACTTATTTTGCTTTTCCTAATTTTGGTGGTGATAATGTTCTTAACCTTCCAGCATATGATATTGGAATCCAACAATATTCTCCACTTTATGCATTTGATCTGTTGAGGTTGAATTCAGAATGGGGGTATACGTATATCTATGTGTTTTTAATCAGTCTATTTGCGAGTATACTTTCATTGTTTAGTTTTGCTGTCGTTAACTTTATAAATAAAAACTGTTACTTAACTATTATTGGAATCTTTATTGTATTCGTTATTATCGGAATGGTTTTAGGCTTGTTAGGGCTAGGTAATCTTAGTTGGCATGTAGCTTTTAATTCGAATGCACTAGGAAGTGCTTTGACTCCTTTTATATGGCTATTAGGTTTAAGTATGATCGCAATTGGGCTTATTATAGCTTACTCTAAGAAGATGGAGTTGATCGAGTAATGGGGTTTGAAAAAGGGTTATTAAAACAAGTTTGGATGGGGAGATTCGGTAAAATATTTTTAATGTTAAGTATTATGTTATCTGGACTTTATTTTCTCTTTGTTTTTAGAAACGATGGGGAATTGCTTGTTCGAATAAAAACACTATATTCCATCCAAACACACTTACTCATCACAAGCTGTTTAATTTTCCCATTATTTTTAATGGTATTAGGGTGGTTTTGGAATCAATATATAAATATCACAGTTCTTCTACGATATAGAGATGCTAAGAAAAAATTAGATAAACAATTTAAATTAATACTAATCAATTCTCTTTTATTTGTTGCTTTAATGAATCTGCCATTTTTTCTCTTAAGTATTGGGCTTGTGATCTATGAGCAATCTTTTTCTTTTTTTATTTTCATACTATTATCCATATGTATTCAAATTATTGGCTTTAATTTAATAGGAAATTTACAATTACTTATTCAGTTGAAATCTAGTAATTCGATTATTTCATTTCTAGTTGTTATAGTCTTTCTTCAGATTCCAGAAGTTATAGGAGATATTCTTCATCTCCCTATCTATTCAATGAGTAATTATATCTATTTGAATAACTGGCTTTTGCCAGATGCATACATGTTCAGTAATTTAATGGCAATATTGGTTATAAGCCTCCTTTGGCTATTAATATTGTGTATCTTAAAATTAGTAAATCATAGGAGGGGAGGCGTATGCAGATGAAAAAAATTTTTTATAAAAGGTTTAATATGATAACTAACAAAAAATTAATAATTAATTCTCTTCTTTGTTCGATAGTATTAACATTATATGGATATTTACTTCGATATCATCAAAATAATATGACAATATTTGAAGCAACAATCGTTACTTTCAATTTTTTAGAATTTGATTTGTTGCGAACAATTATCCCGATATTTGTTTTTTCATTGCCGTTTATATCGTTTATCTCGTTTAGTGGTGATATGATTTATCGTGAATTTTTTGAGAGGGGGGGAATATTATTAACGAGGATTCAACATAAAAAACTTTGGTTCGCTAAAATGATGGGTGAATTATCAAAAGAAAGTGCTTTATTTTGTTTCATTTTAATAATTACCACCGCAGTTATTCATTTATTTTTAGGGTATAACTTTGAATTTCATTTTTTTCGCGAAACTGTATTTCTTGGTTTTCTTTTATTACTATTTTTCATCATGATGGCAACTCTTTCAAACATTGTTTGTTTTTTAACAAAGAGTAGTTTAGGGGGGATAGTCGCCATAGCTTTGTTTTATGCCTCTATCTTTATCGTGGCATATATTTATGAATGGCATTCTTCGTTGTTATTTATGATAAAATGGCTACCTGTCTCACAAATAATCATTTCATGGCATTCTGAATTAACAGTATTAAATAATGTTAGTTTCACATTAGGCTTTTCCTATTTATACTTGTTGATTAGTGTATCTGTTTTAAGTGGTGTTTTATATAAAATTTTTGAAAAAGCAGAAAATTATTAAACGATCTTTATGTAAAATCAATTGAATAATATATTCTCTATTGGGGTGACAATTATGAAGAAAGTAATTTTAAATAATGTTTCTAAAAAAATTGGAAATGATGAAGTGCTAAAAAATATTTCCGCTGAATTTGAGTCCGGAAAGATTTATGGTATTTTTGGAAGGAATGGTTCCGGTAAAACCATGTTATTTCGTGCCATTTGTGGATTGATAAAAATAACAGAGGGGGATATTTGTTTCGATAATATCAGACTACATCAGGATGTCTCGTATGCTCCGAATGTAGGAGTAATAATTGAAACACCAGCGTTTTGGAAGCAGTTTAGTGGTTTTGAAAATTTAAAAATGTTAGCAAATATTCAAAGAAAAATAACGGATGTTGAAATAGAGGAATCACTGCGACGAGTTGGGCTTGATCCTAATGATAAGCGTCCCGTAAAAAAATATTCCTTGGGGATGAAACAAAGACTAGCAATTGCTCAAGGAATTATGGAAAAGCCTGATTTAATTGTATTTGATGAGCCAACAAATGCATTAGATGAAGAGGCTGTGAATTTATTAAGACAAATTCTTATAGAGGAAAAAGAACGTGGTGCTACTGTATTAATTGCGAGTCACAATAAAGATGACATAAGGTTATTGTCAGATGTTTTTATGAAAATGGAAAGTGGAAGGCTGTCAGAGGTGATGACGTATGAATAAAGGAACAAAAATACTTGTTTTCATTACCGTTACATTAATCGGATTTAGCTTTGTTTTTGGTTTTATGACTAGAAACTCCCTTGATTTGAATAATAAAATTTTAGATTTTGATGAATTTAGGCATTTTTATTTTGAAAATCCTTCTTCTCCTACTTCTGAGTTTGATACTACTTATTTTAATGAAGACATTCAAACGATAGAGGATCTGGAATCAAAAGCAGATTTAATTGTTATCGTGACTAACGTTAAAGAGAGAGAATTAGTGAAGCAAGCAACAAAAACTACCCTAGAAATTGATGAGGTTTTAAAGGGAGACCTTAAATCAGGAGATGAAATTATTCTTTATGAACCTGCTTACTTTATAAAATGGATTGATGATCATAAAAATGGATATTTTAATTCATCAGGATATCAATTAATTCAGGACGGAAGTAAATATATATTATTTTTGAGTCATTTAAAGGCACCAAATGGTTATCATTGGTCGGCGGAAGAGAAGCGTTCATTTTTACCAGTTTCGCAACTCTACTCTAAATACCCATTAAATGATGATATGAATCTTGAAGCAAGATTAATGGACATGGACCAACTTTGGGAGACATGGGGGCAGGTACAATATTTTGAAGTTTTAACGGATGATGATGAAATTCTTAATCATTACATAAGCTTAAAAAATCAGGTTCTGGCTAAATATTCAGAGAGCTAACACGCTAATATAAGCATAGAATGGAGTTAATTTCCCTTTTCTGTTAACCTCAAGTGATCAATGTTGAGGTGAAATGCGTCATCACTAGCATATAAAAAAATTCATTAATGGAGGCTTTATTAGATGAACCTTATCGAAGATTTTTTAAAAATATTAAGTAGTACTTGTGTAGTTCTTTTAGTAATAGTATTACTTATTGTAATTTATCGAGTATTCAAAATAGGAATTTTATTATTATTGGATAAATTTTTAAAAAAATAATTATTTTAACTAATATTATAACAATTAGAGATATGATACAATTCTAAAAATGGTTTAAAATAAAATATAACCATATATTATCTCTTTGAATAGTGAATCAGGAGGTAATATACATGTCGAATGTTGCAAAACGTATTAATATCGTATCTATTAAAATGGTAAAGGAGTCTAGCTTCCTTTATCAAACACGTAAAATTTCATCACCTAATGATGCATATGAAATGATTAAAGATCAACTAGAAGGATTAGATCGTGAGCAATTCATCATTGCTTGTTTGAATACAAAGAATGAACCCACTAATATTTCAGTGGTAGCAGTTGGAACACTCAATAAGGCGATTGTTCATCCAAGAGAAGTCTTTAAAACAGCCATCCTATCCAATGCAGCGAGCATTATGGCTTTTCATAATCATCCATCAGGAAATGCCGAACCCTCACAACAAGATATTCAACTAACCCATCGCTTAGTTGAAGCAGGTGAGTTACTTGGCATCAAGCTATTAGATCATCTCATTATAGGAGATGGAACATTTACATCATTAAAAGAAAAAGGTTATTTATAAAGAGCTAAGTGATTAGATTAACGTCACTTAGCTCTTTTCTTATGCCATCACTAATAGGAGGTAGAAACTATGAGTCATAAAATAACAGTATGTATAACGGAAACTTTACAACGTCTGATTGAAGTAGATGTTGATGAGATGGATTTTGATCCAATTGAATATGTCAGAGATCAATATCTTGATGAAGAAATTATCTTAGATTCATCAGATTTAGTTGATACTGAATTTACCATCTGTGACTAATACAAACCGAATGACACTAGATAGACCATCAAGCTATCTAGTGTTTTTTATTTGTACAACGAAAGGAGTAATGATTGATGTTAACAAAATGGATCAATGTAAAAGAATTAGTTCGCTTAGGATTAGATGAGGATAAATCGTTAGGAATAATGAGATTGGATTATTGTGGGTCAAAATCAAATGAAGTCTGTAATCAATGGTTTCCATCTCAACAAATGAATCAAGTGTTGATGGAGTATCCAATTTCCATTCAACAGTTACAGCAGGAATTGAATGACTTAATCTTCAATCAATTAGATGTCTTTGATAAAGTCATTGAAAAATGTGGTGGTGAGGGTTACAAGCATGAGGAAACGTTCAAGGTAGAAAGTGAATCTTTCAATTTCTTTATTCGATTGAAACCTGTTCAAGATGATTATAGTCATCTATTTGTGTATGCAAAGTAGGAGGTTAGTTATGATTACAACTCGTTCAAGCGTCAGAACAGAGGTGGTTTATTCAGATGATATGAATCATCGATTGATTTTGAAAAAGGATTGGTCGAGAGATAAGGAAAAGTTAAAGTGTACGATTATCATGATTAATCCATCAACAGCTGATGAAATAGAAATGGATCGTACGACCATGAATATCATCAATAATTTGAAACGATTGAATTATACTTCAGTTGATATCTGTAACTTATTTTCCTATATTACACCTAAATTAAGGATGGGTGATTCATTAGATGAGTTGTTACATCCTGAAAATGATATCTATATTGAGAAGTCAGCATTGAAATGTGATTCATTGATTATCGCATGGGGATCATTTGGTGATGGAAGTAAAAAGATGATGAAAAGACAAGAGGAATTGTTAGAGAAGTTGAAACCATTCAAAGATAAGACTTTCTATATAAGCGATCAATATGGAGTTAAAATGTATCACCCTTTATCCCCTAAGGCAGCAACGTGGAATTTAGTAGATTGGAAAAATTAGTAGAACATCAATGGATATTAATCATTATTGATAGATATTAATGACTATTAATAAATCGGTGAACCTCTATTCTTTCTGTAAGGATAGAGGTTTTTATATGAGGAGGAAATTAAATGAAACTATTAAATGTCAGTCAGTTATCACAAAAGAATTGATCGTTTAACACAAGTATAAAATAAAAAAGATTAATCTCAATTTAGTATTAGATCCTACTATACTCAGATTAATCTTTTTCTTTATCTTCAATTTTCTGCAACAGTTGTGTACGTGGATATTCTGGTGGAGATGGGGCGTTCCGGTTAGTATCCACGTCCCATCTTCATTGATGTTTAAAATTATTGGTTTAAGTAGTGTTAAATTTCCAGTTGAAGATTATTAAGATCAATATGAAAGTTATATTTTTTTATAAATTCATTTAGTCCTTTATAAAAAGAAGTAGGTCTATTTTGCATTTTAAATAAGAAAAGAGCATCTATTAGATATTGGGTTGCTTGTTCTGAATTATTAGATACTTGTTCATAAATGGCAAGATTGCAGTAAAGAAAGGGCAATTTAGTCAAATTGAAATGTCTATTACAATACTCGATTCCTTTTAAAGAATAAAATTTAGAACGTTCGTATTGTTTGGTTTTAAGTAAGATGTTTCCCAGTGAATAACAATAGTTAGGTATTAAAGAAAAGTCGTTCAAAAGAATATGATCTTCAAGATAGGCTATTAATTGTTTATAAATTAAAATAGCTTGAGAATATTTTTCGAGTTTCATATAGCAGAGGCAAATATCATGTACCAAATCTAGTTGTTCAATCGTTAATAGAGTTAAATTTGGCTGTTCAATTGAAAACATCGGTTGTAAGAGGTTGATTGCCTTAATGAATAAATCAATTGCATATATATAATTTTGATTTTGATTCGCTTCATAAATTCCTTGCATCCAAAGTAAGATAAATTGAACATTTATATCAGAATCTATTTCTTGAGATTGGTAGGAAATATAAAGCTTTTTAATTTCATGATAGTTTCTAGTTGCTCGGAATTCATGAAATTGTTTATGTAGCTTTAAATACTCTTCAGGATTCTTCAATGAGCTATGAATTTGTAACTCGTTTAAACTAATATTTAATTTTTGAGATAACTGGAGGATTAAATCATAATTCGGTTTTCTTTTTCCATTACACATTTTAGAAAAGTTAGAATAATCACAAATTCCGTCAATAAGTTGAGATTTATTCATTCCTATGGATGTAGCTTTTTTTAATATATATTCTAATGCCTGGTTATAGTCAAAGTTATAAATCATATTATCCCCCCGTATTATTCTTTTAAAAAGGTAAAATATGGTCAGAATGACCAAGAATAATTATTTAAATTATTATATCATATTGGTTGTAAGAGGAGGAATGAATAATGATAAAAAAAATCTCTATTTTATTAGTGTTAATATCTATAATTAATACTGGTTTATATTTCTATAGTTTTACTAATAATGATAGTTTCAATGCTATTAGTGCTGAGGAGTGGCCAGGACATAATTGGTATTAAAAATAAAGTTTTAAAATTTATGAATATAATTTATATTCCGAGCTATGCGGAGTGCCAAGTAATGTACATAGTCTTCTAATTGAAGTACAGGCAACAAAATTAATTTAAGAACAAAAAGGGGGGATAATTGATGAAACTTAAGGAAGTAGTACGCTCACAGGAGCACACATGTTTTATGTTTTGTTAGAAAAATAAAGAAATAAAAAAGGAGGGATAGTTGATGAAACTTAAGGAAGTAGTACGCTCACAGGAGCACACATGTTTTATGTTTTGTTAGAAAAATAAAGAAATAAAAAAGGAGGAGAAATGAAGTTAAAACGAATCGTATATTCCTACTAATATGCATACGTTCGTTAATAAATTTCTCCTTTTAAATTTTACTTAGATTGAGTTTTTAGGGGGAATAGTAGTGTATTTAAAGAAACATCTAAATTTTATAGGTGATAGAAATAAAAGTGAGTTTTCCTGTCATATTCCAGGTAGTCTTGATTCAGATATGATTGTAGAATTAGACGATTTCGATAGAGTTTGGAGTTTTTTGGAGATAATTAGTAAGGATGATAATGAAAATGATTTGATTGAGTGGAAGGATCGTTATCAGGTAAAGCCAGAAGAGTTAGAAGAAATAGAGAATTTTTTAATTGATAATGATTTAGTATATACTAATGAGCAACGGTATGACGAGGAAAATCCAAGGAGATTAAACTTTTTAAATAATATAATCGGAGGACCTAATCGTTATACAATAGAGCAATTAATTGATTCTAAGCAAATTTTGATAATAGGTCTTGGAACGGTCGGAACAGCTGTTTTACGTTTATTATTGGGAATGGGATTTAAGCGATTTATTTTAATTGATGGTGATAGAGTAGAAAAGAAGAACCTTATGCACCAGTTTTACTTCGATAAACGAGATATAGGAAGAAAAAAAGTGGAGGTTATTATTGAAAAAATTAAGGAGTTATCTAATGAAGTAAGCATTAATATATATGATGAGTATATTAATACTTTTCAAGATTTAAAACCCATTATTAAAGAATATCGCATTGATTGTATTTTTTGCGCATTTGATAATTATTCATTGGAACTACTAAGTCAGTTGGAAGAATATACTTCTAAAAATAAGATACCTACTTACATTTCAGGTTATAATGTTGGAAAGACGGTTGCAAAAAAATTGGATAAAGAAGTAGTTAATGAAAGTAAGCCTCTTTTAAACGAAAATATTAAAACCATTTTTTCTAATTCAGGTGTAGGGTTTTTAGGGGATTTAGCAGCAATTTTAATGTTTCGATTATGGATGGAGGAACTGGTGGGGATTTTGAACCATCATACTAAAAAACTTGAAATAGATTTTTTTTCTTTATCAAATATTACAGAGAAAAATATTAAAATAAATGAAATACTTAATTATGATAATATATATGATAATGCACTAGTCAATAAGGAAATAAAAGAAAATATTATTATGCCTAGGATTTTAAATTATTATTTGGAGTATATAAAATTCGGTGATCCAAAAATTTTTGAAATTATAAAGAAATATAATGATCAGTTTAAATTAGAACTATTTGAAAATGAAGAATTAGAACAACAAAGGTATATGAATCAATTATCACAGTTTAAGATTACCTATCAAGATAAGGAATATAATATAATGGAATTTTCTAAGTTAATTTTAACAGTTTCAGATATTCCGACAGAGATAATAGACGCATATCTTCATCAGCAAGTTAAACTTTTTCCTCAAGCGATAGAAATTATTAAACATAAAAAGGAAAAATATTACAGCGATTATCAAATTATTTGGAATGAGAAAAGCAATTTTATTCGATTGATGAAGAAATGCATGCTAGAATTCTCAAAAATTCACTTAAATTATACTATCGATTATAATGAGTATAAACTTATACAAAATAAAGGTGAGATTGAAGATATCGACATAGTTTTAAATTCGTTGAAAAAGATAGATACCAAAGTTATAGGATATGATTTAAGTGGATATATAGATTATTGTAAGAGCCATAATTATTTACACGTAGGTCCTACTATAAAAAATACTTTATGTTTATATAATCCACGTTACAATAGTGTTAATATTAGCATACCATTTTCGTATAGTTGGGATAATGCAATATCTATTGCGCATGAAATAGGTCAAGGTTATTTTTACTCTTTTATTTCGTCTCGCGAAAAGCATAAATTGGGGGCACTAGTGAATAAAACTTTTGCATTCATTAATGAGTTTCTATTCGAGTTCACCATATTAGAAACTGGAATCAATCGAAAGGCGATAGTTGATTCAATAGTATATAAACTACAAAATGTTATTGTTAGACTATTTTCTTTAGATTTATATGAACAGAGAATTTTAAATTTAGATGAAATTACGTTAGAAAATATTGTTGAGGGAAGAAATCAATTAATTACAGAATCTTTTCCAAACTTTAAAATAATGAATGATAAATTTAGTCGATATAATCTAGTAATAAACCTAGATATGTTATTCGAAAAAAGGGATGTTTGTTTGTATCCCGAAGCGTTAGTGTATGGATTTTATATTGCTAAGGAAGTATATAGTACTGATGATGCTTTTTCAAGGTTTACATCTTGGTTAAGAAAAAAACCAATAGAGGATATAACAATAAGTAATTTATTAAGTCAAGTATTCGGTGTCACTTTAAATACTGAGTTTTATGAAATTATCATTGGTGAAATTATTGACTATGCTAAGATATTAAAAAATATTAGTTCAGAGTGTTCGACTGTGTAAGAAATATATATAGGAGGAGGATTTTTATCAAGGGATTTTTTAGGAACCGATTATGGTTAATATATGTATTATTTGTACCGTTTATTCTTTTTGATAATATTGTGACGGCATTGCTATTTGAAAGGATTTTTAATTATGTGTCAACCCCGGACATTTTTACGGTGAATTTCGTTTTAAAAGTGATTGGATCAATCGTTGGAATTTACTTTGTAATGAATATCGGGAAAATTATTGCGAAAAGAACGGAGTTTGCGATTATTCAAGATGGCGTGAAAAAACTTAAGGATCGTTTATTTTTAAGTATTTTAATGCGTCATCCTGAACAACAAAAGGATACGGCTACCTACACTTCCCTATTATTAAATGATGTGTCAGTGTTAGAAAAGAATTATTTTTCTGCTTTATTCGAAATTGGTATTAACCTTCTAATTTTCCTGTTTAGTTTGATTGTGATGTTTAGCAAAAGTGCCAAGCTAAGTCTGATCCTTTTAGTGGGTGTTTCATTACCTATTCTGATGACGAAAGTGATTGAACCTATAATCGTTAATAAGTCTAAAAAGTGGGAACAATCTTATGGGAAGTATACACATTTTATTCAAGATTGTTTCAAAGGGATGACAACGATTCAAAATTATTCAATTGAACAGGAGACAGCAAGACAACATGGAGGATTAAGTTCAACTGTTGGACGGTTATTGACATCGTTAAATACGGTTAAAGAAAGTGTTTCTTATGCTACCTTTGGGTTAACGTTTGCCATCACTCTATCTGTTCAACTGTACGGGATGTTTTTAGTGAGTCAACATGAGTTAGAATTAGGTGAAGTAATGGCGATTATTCAATTATCAAATACGGTAGCCTATCCATTAGTTTCTGTTTTTGGAATGTATGCTCAATTGATTTCTACTAAAAATATTCGTGAGCGTATTGCCGAAAACTTAGAGGTTGAGCCAATGCCAGAGGATGTGTTAGATGAGGAGTTTAATCAGCTCTCATGTATACATGTCAATTACCAACGTGAGGAGAAACAAATTTTGAAAAATATTAATTTAACAATTGATAAAGGTGAGAAGGTACTGATTGTTGGGGGAAATGGAGCTGGGAAATCGACATTGCTTAAAGTGTTACAAAAGAAGATTACGGATATTGAGGGAGATATTTATTTTAATCAGCACAATGTTAAAAGTTTATCGCCCAAAACCTTGTTTAAAAATATCGGATTTGTTCTGCAGAATGTGTTCGTATTTAATAAAAGTGTGATATACAATATTGTCTTTAATGATAAATTTTCAAAGAGTGAATTAGATGATATTATTGAGTTAGTCGGATTAAACTCGTTAGTAAATGAACGAGGTGATGAGTTTATTGTTGGTGAGAGTGGTGCCTATATATCAGGTGGTCAAAAACAGCGTATTGAAATTGCAAGGGCTCTTATTCGTAAACGCCCGATTCTTTTTTTAGACGAGGCTTTTAGTGCGATTGATAAACAGAGCTCATTAAAAATAGAAAATGAATTATTAAAAAATAAGGAATTAACAATCGCAGCGATTCAGCATTCAATTAATCAGGAAAATCTTTCGCTTTATCATAAAGTGATTGTATTAAAAGATGGGGCTGTTGTTGAAGAAGGGCGACCAGATGAATTGTTACAAAATAATGATTCCTTTTTACACACTGTTTTACAATCATAATTAAAGAGAATTAAGCTTAATAGGAAAAATATTATTTTTTCTTCCTTCCTGAATTATATAATTAAGTTAGATAATTAGTAAAAAGTGATTTTTTATAGTAATATTAACTAGTTGAGGAACGAAGTAAGTTAAATGTAATAATTTGATTTATAACCATATATTATCTTTCTGAATAGCAAGTCAGGAGGTAATAATATATGGTGAATGGCGCAAGTAAAAGAATAAATATTGTATCAATCAAAATGGTAAAGGCATCTAGCTTCCTTATAGGAGATGGAACATTTACATCATTAAAAGAAAAAGGTTATCTATAAGGAGCTAAGTGATTAGATTAACGTCACTTAGCTCTTTTCTTATGCCATCACTAACAGGAGGTAGAAACTATGAGTCATAAAATAACAGTCTGTATCACGGAAACTTTACAATGATTGATTGAAGTAGATGTAGATGAGATTGATTGTGAGCCAATTGAGTATGTAAGAAATCAATATCATGATGAAGAGATCATCTTAGATTCATCCGATCTAGTTGAGACTGAATTTAACATCTGTGATTGATATAAAATGAGACACTAGATAGACCATCAAGCTATCTAGTGTTTTTTAGTTGTACAAAGAAAGGAGTAATGAATGATGTTAACAAAATGGACAAATGTAAAAGAGTTAATTCGATTAGGCTTAGATGAGGATAAATCGTTAGGAATAATGAGATTGGATTATTGTTCTTCAAGACCAAATGAAGTCTGTAATCAATGGTTTCCATCCTCACAAATGAATCAAGTGTTGATGGAGCATCCAATTTCCATTCAACAGTTACAACAGGAATTGAATGAATTAATTTTCAACCAATTAGATGTCTTTGATAAAGTCATTAAAAAATGTGGTGGTGAGGGTTACAGGCATGAGGAAACGTTCAAGGTAGAAAGTGAATCTTTCAATTTCTTTATTCGATTGAAACCTGTTCAAGATGATTATAGTCATCTATTTGTGTATGCAAAGTAGGAGGTTAGTTATGATTACAACTCGTTCAAGCGTCAGAACAGAGGTGGTTTATTCAGATGATATGAATCATCGATTGATTTTGAAAAAGGATTGGTCGAGAGATAAGGAAAAGTTAAAGTGTACGATTATCATGATTAATCCATCAACAGCTGATGAAATAGAAATGGATCGTACGACCATGAATATCATCAATAATTTGAAACGATTGAATTATACTTCAGTTGATATCTGTAACTTATTTTCCTATATTACACCTAAATTAAGGATGGGTGATTCATTAGATGAGTTGTTACATCCTGAAAATGATATCTATATTGAGAAGTCAGCATTGAAATGTGATTCATTGATTATCGCATGGGGATCATTTGGTGATGGAAGTAAAAAGATGATGAAAAGACAAGAGGAATTGTTAGAGAAGTTGAAACCATTCAAAGATAAGACTTTCTATATAAGCGATCAATATGGAGTTAAAATGTATCACCCTTTATCCCCTAAGGCAGCAACGTGGAATTTAGTAGATTGGAAAAATTAGTAGAACATCAATGGATATTAATCATTATTGATAGATATTAATGACTATTAATAAATCGGTGAACCTCTATTCTTTCTGTAAGGATAGAGGTTTTTATATGAGGAGGAAATTAAATGAAACTATTAAATGTCAGTCAGTTATCACAAAAGAATTGATCGTTTAACACAAGTATAAAATAAAAAAGATTAATCTCAATTTAGTATTAGATCCTACTATACTCAGATTAATCTTTTTCTTTATCTTCAATTTTCTGCAACAGTTGTGTACGTGGATATTCTGGTGGAGATGGGGGGAGTCGAACCCCCGTCCTAAAACACCGACCACTTAACTTTCTACAAGCTTAGTCTCCTATTAAGTTTAACGAGTGACTGGTCAGGCGACGTACCTGTCAGACCGCGAGTTTGATGATCTCTTCTAGGCTATTCAAACGGCACAGACTAGCGTATCCCACTACAGTGAGCCTAGTCATTCAACATGGGCGATTGAATGGTAGGCAGCTACGTTATATTATGCAGCTAATTGTAAGTTTGTTTTTCCGGTTATTAAAACCTCGACCTTTTAACGTGGGTTAGCACGGCTTGCTTATTAAGCTCAAATGCCCCAGTCGAATCCGTAACATCCCCAGGTTATTTGATTACATTGCTTATTATACTTTATTTTCGATCATTTGACAAGTTTTCATCATTGTTAATCTTAGTCAAATCTTTCATTAGAATGTGAATTCGTTGAAATAATATACACTAGATGACTAAAAAAGTGAGAATATGTTTAAACTCTCAAAAATAGTTCATAATAAAGGTATGATTTCTGTTAAGCAGTCTAAACTGAGGTGAATTATGCTAAATGTGATCACAAACATAATCCTTTCGATGATGTTGACATTATCGTCAGATGTATCAGTTACTTTAGAAAAAAATAACATGACACAACAATCTTATACTCATTTGTTAAATGCGATTATCGAGAATGAAAAACAAAATAGTTTTTTAAATAAAGAATTTAATAGTGAATCCATATCAGTTTCTGTACAAGAGGAACAAACATCAGATAATGAACTATCAGCTTCTTACTTAGATAAAGTTGAAACATCAGTAGATGACTTAGTTAGTGAAGTCTCTACTCAAAAAATTGTAGCATTAAAAAACTTACAAACTGCAATAACTCAAAAAAATGAATTAGAACAGATTGATTTAGTATCATCAACTTTAAAAAAATCAAGTGATGAAGAATTAGAGGTTACAACAGTATCAACAACTGTATCTACGGATTCAGATGAGTCAACCGATGTTATGAGTGACGTGGTAGAAGAAACGGAAGAGGTTTTTAGAGATTACCGACAAACGTTTTATAGTGTCACATCAGGTGAAGTTAAGGTAGGTTATGGAATTACCTATCAAGATGATGATGTGATGGTTATTGATAATGTCATGCATTATTATGATGATGAGTACGAGTGGCTTCCTATTGTCGCTGTCAATATAGATGAAGTTTTAGCGGTTGGATTAAATGAACGAGGGATCCCTAATTATTATGGAACGATTTTAGAGATTACATATCCAGAGGGAGAGACTCAAAAAGCTATTGTGCTTGATGCTTGTGGTGCATGTAGTTGGGATAATCGAATTGATTTATGGGTTTATGATCAAGATTATCAACATGATATTAAAGGTATCGAGTATCGTATTGTAAGGGAAGGATTTAGAGAAAATGAAGAACAATCAGGATATTGAATCATTAGAAGTGATGCTAGTCAAAATGATAGAAGATAGCATGTTAAGCGAAGATGATTATAATTTAATCACGAAATATTTAGATAAAGTTAAAAATGATTTAAGTCAAAAAGTAGGTCGATAAGACCTACTTTTTATTATTTTCAGTTAACGTTTTGGAATGACTTAAGATAAAGTTTTTAAAGGCTGTTACTGATGGACTAACGTATTTATTGCGAACAGATGCTAGATAAATATAACGTTCATGTTTAGGATTTGTAATAGGTAGTACTTTTACATTGAATTGATCTAAAAATGAGATTCGAGGAATAATGGCAACCCCATAGTTAACGGATACTAATCCAGCGACAGCGGTGTCTTCTTCAACTTCACAAATAATCGTTGGCTGAACATTAATTTCATCAAATAAAGCATCTATTAATTTACGAATTCCACTTTCTTTATTAAAGAAAATAAATGGATATTCCGAAACTTCTTTTAAATCGATACTTTCTTTTTTTGCCAAAGGATGATGAGGAGGAACAATCATGACTAACTCTTGTTGAGTAATAGGGATAAATTCAATATCAGGCTCATTTTCTACATAAGAACAAAGGGCTAAGTCATACTTCTCATTTTTTAAGTCTTGAATAATTTGTTTGGTATTTCCTTGACCAAATGAGAAACGAATGTTTTGATAAGCTTCATATTTTAAAAAGTCATTCACAAGAGTCGGAACAAATTGTGCTCCAAGTGTATAGATAAATCCTAAGTCAATGGATCCATTTGATTGACTGGTTAATTCACGAAGTTTTTTTTCACCCAGTTCTAATTCGTCTAAGGCATTCTCTACATATGTTAGGAAAAAACGACCATATTTAGTGAGTCGAACGTTTCGTCCTTGTTTTTCAAAGAGATAGGTACCTAGTTCTTTTTCAAGCGTTGAAATCGCATGGCTTAAGCTTGGTTGGGTAATAGAAAGTTGCTCTGCCGCTTGGGTGTAGTGCTCAAGTTTAGCTAGAACGCGGAAATATTGAAGATGGTTTAAGTTCATTGAATAATCACCTGACCTATGTCGAAAAAAATCATAATTTGTTATTAGTATAGCATATCTATAGAAAAAATCGATAGATAAAAGTATATTTTTAATTTGTTTCTATGAAAGACTCATATTATACTAAGTATAGTGTCGCAAGTGAAAAAGTGATCAAGGTTTATGAAAAAATGTTCAAAGTGAGGAGTGAACAGTTAAACCTATCATTAACATCATTAGAAAGGGAGTCTTGGACGTTATGAGTTACCAACATTTATTTAAGCCATTAACGATTAAAGGAATGACGCTTAAAAACCGTATTGTCATGCCACCAATGGGAACAAACTATGGTGGAGAATTTGGTGATTTTACGGATGAACATATTAAGTATTATGAATTACGCGCTAAAGGTGGAACAGGATTAATTATTATTGAAAATGCCTGTGTTGATTTTCCTTTAGGTTCAAACGGAACAACTCAAATTCGTATTGATCATGATCGCTATATTCCAGCTTTATATAAATTAACAGAAACACTTCATCGTTATGGAACATGTGTTTCAATCCAAATTAACCACTCAGGTGCATCAGCAGTACCAGGACGTATTGAAGGGTTACAACCTGTTTCATCTTCAAATATTCCTTCAAAAACAGGAGGAGCTATTCCACGTCCATTAACAAAAGAAGAGATTTTAGAAATCGTTGAAAAATATGCTCAAGCAGCTCGTCGTGCTCAAATTGCTGGATTTGATGCGGTAGAAATTCATGGTGGGCATTCTTATTTATTATGCCAATTCTTATCTCCATTATATAATAATCGTACAGATGAATTTGGAGGAAGTGTTGAAAATCGTGCGCGTTTTGCTCGTTTAGTATTAGAGCGTGTACGTCAAGAGGTTGGACCATTCTTCCCAATTATGTTCAGATTAAGTGCAGATGAATTAATTGAAGGTGGAAATACACTTGAAGATTCATTAGAAATCTTAGATTATTTAGCACAAGAAGTTGATATTATTAACGTTTCGGCAGCTGTAAATGATTCAATTCAATATCAAATTGATGCCATGCATTTAGAAGATGGTTGGCGTTCATACATGGCAGCTGCAGTTAAAGAAAAATTTGCAGATAAAATCGTAATGACAACTGGAAACATTCGTGATCCTAAAGTAGCAGAGCAAATTTTAGAAGAAGGTCGCGCAGATTTAATCGGTATGGGACGTGGATTAATTGCAGATCCAGAATGGGTAAATAAAGTTCAATCTGGAAAAGAATCAACGTTACGTAAATGTATTTCATGTAACATCGGATGTGCTGGACATCGTATTGCCTTAAATCGTCCAATTCGTTGTACGATTAACCCAGAAACAATTAAGGGTGAAGAACATCAATGCTATGAATTAACAAAATCAACAAATGTTGTTGTGATTGGTGGAGGAACAGCAGGATTAGAAGCTGCTTGTACGGCTGCAGAAGTTGGATGTACAACATTCTTAATTGAAAAATCAAATGTATTAGGTGGATTAGCACGTGAAATTTCTAAGTTACCAGAAAAAGCACGTATTGCTGATTTCCCAGATTACTTAGTTCAACGTGCGCAAAACTTAAAGAACTTAATTGTATTTACAAATACAGAGGCAACGGTTGAGTTTGTTGAAAACTTAAAACCAGATGTAATTGTAAATGCAACAGGATCATCACCATTACTTCCTCCAATTCCAGGATTACATGATCATGTGGATCAAGAAGGTGGAAAAGTTAAATCAATCTTTGGTTTATTAAGTAATATCGATTCATTTGAATTTGAAGGTAAAAAAGTAGCTGTCATTGGTGGAGGAGCTGTTGGACTTGATACAGTGGAATTCTTTGCAGAGCGTGGCGCTGAAGTTTCAATTGTTGAACGTTTACCAATGTTAGGACGCGATTTAGATCACATCACGCGTATTCAAATGTTAGACATGACTAAACGTAAAGATGTTAATGTCATGACAAATACATCATTATTAGAAATCACAGGAGATTACTTTGTGATTGAAAAAGATGGAGAACAAATGAACTTAGAATTCGATTACGGATTCGTTTGTTTAGGAATGCGCCCTCAAACACCAGTTCTTGAAGCGATGCAACAACACTTCATGCCATTAGGTGTTCAAGTAATCAATATTGGTGATAGTAAACGTACACGTAAAATCATCGATGGTGTTGCAGAAGGACGCAATATTACAGAGACATTAATGTCATTAGGTGTATTATCGAAGTAGTTTTATAAAGTCTCACCCATTTTGGGTGAGTTACTTATACCCTAAGATGTGAATAAATTCACTTGTTTTTAGATGTTGAGGCTGGGTTACTTCTCAGTTTGGCATTTAAAATAGATAAAACTAATCTTGTTGATGAAACAAGAAATGAGTGCAAAGGAGTTAGAAAAAGATGAAAAACAAGTACATGCCAACTGCATTAGCGTTGTACATTAATTACTTTGTTCACGGGATGGGAGCTATTATCTTATCTCAAAACATGGATGCTTTAATGCAACAATTTAATACGGATCGTGCAGGTGTTTCGTATGTTATTTCAGGACTTGGAATCGGACGTTTATTGGTATTATTCGTTTCAGGTGCGTTATCAGATAAATTTGGTCGTAAGCCATTCGTTTTATTAGGAATTGTGACTTATATGATTTTCTTAGGTGGAATTTTAGTTGCACCAAACGTATCGGTTGCTTTAATTTTAGCTATTTTAGCAGGTATGGCAAACTCGTTCATGGATTCAGGAACATATCCAGCGTTAATGGAAGCTTTCCCAGAGTCTTCAGGAAGTGCCAACATCATTATTAAAGCCTTCATTGCTGCAGGACAATTCGTATTACCATTCATTATCAGTTTCTTAATTGCTAACGATTTATGGTACGGATATTCATTCTTATTCTGTATGGCTATCTTTGTTATCAATGGATTATTCTTATTAAAGTTACAATTCCCTGCTCATAAAGTAGAAAAAGCAGAAGTAAAAGAAGAATCAGTTTCTGAGTCAAATGAACCAAAATCAAACTTCTGGATTGAAGGAATTGCGTTAATTTTAATTGGATTTACTGCAACAGCGACTTTCTACATCATTCAAAACTATTTACCAACTTACGGACAAGAAGTTGCAGGTATGGAAAAATCAGCAGCTTTAAAATTAATTTCATTATATAGTGCTGGATCATTTACAGCGGTTGTCGTGACATCAATTTTAGTAGCTAAATGGATTAAACAAGTTCGATTTGTATTTGTTTATCCGTTAATTTCATTAGTTATGTTAGTGTTATTATACTTATTCCCATCACCAATGATGTGTGTTGTTGGATCATTCGTAATTGGATACTCAGCAGCGGGTGGAGTTTTACAGTTAGCGTTAACAACAATGTCTGAGCTTTTCCCTAAAAATAAAGGAACAATCACAGGAATTGTTTACACAGCATCAAGTCTTGCTTCATCAATTTTACCTGCTTTAATCGGGGTTATCGCAAGCTCAAATGTTTCAAATATCATGTTATTAAACATTGTCATTACAGCTATCGGTGTTATCTTAGCTTTAATTGTAAATATTCGTTATAACATGACAATGTCTTCTCGTTCATAAAAAATCTTATTTAGGTCATCCCTCTACGATGACTCATATTAAAAAGACATCTGCTTTATATAGCAGATGTCTTTTTTGGTGTAATAGTTTATAGCTAGACATTCATCCCGACTAAAAAATTGTCCCAAGATGAAATGTTTTGCATACCTTATAACAAAGGGACTGGAGGGATGATGTTGTGATTCGCAAAGAACTTGGATATTTAAAATTAACAACGGTAATCATTCAGTTGCTAATGATTCTATTGTTGGCACCTGCGACGCATCGTTTTATGGATTTTCTACTCGGTGGAGTAGTGATGAATGGATTAACGCTAACCATTTTATTTTTATTACAAGCTTATACTTATCGAGAGTGTAGTCGAAATCGTATGTTAAAGAGTGGACACCTATTTGGAGTGGTAGCAGTTATGTTTCAAACGAGTATTCCGTTGTATGTTTTATCAACCATCGTACTGTCTGTTGAAACTTATCTATTACTTGCCAATCGTTGGCCATTTAAAAAGGGCTCAGTCAATCAATTGAGAAAAATAAATCCACCAAAAAAATGAGCAAAATGTAATTTTGCTCATTTTTTTATTATTGATCTAACGTTTCTTTATAGTAAGGAATATCGATGACATTTCCAGATTCATCATAAAAAGTGATGCTGAGATTGTGATTAGAGTTTGATTTATTATAGATATCTAGAATAGGACGATTATTCACTATTTGAGGATAAGTTACAGTGAATAAACCTGCATTTAGTTGTTTCTTATAAATTTGATTCTCATAATCGATTTCTATATTCATGGGGGTATTCGTCCAGCCGATAACTAAAATTCCATAACTAATATCTGTTTGAGATTTATAAGGTTCGTCAAGAATATAAACTCCATAAATAGGTTCTTCATCTAAGTCAAACTTAGCTACATAAAGCCTCTTTAAACGATTAAAGTTTGTTTCATAGTAACCTTTAATATTGAGATGAGTTAGTTTTTCTTCTATTTCGATTTTAAAATTATCAATCTGGATAATTTTAGCCCTATCTAAAATGGATAATGGATAAGTCTCATAAATTAAGGAAGCATAAATACCTAAAATATATACTATAATTAAAGAACATATTAATTTGCAAGTTTTTTTTAGAGATTGTGAGTTAGAGTCTGTAAGTTTATCTAACCAAGTTTGTTTATTGACAATTTTTAATAATTTATAACCTATTTGATAGATGAAACCTCCTATTAAAAAACCAGTTGTTATTAATAAGATGTGATTGATACTCCAAGTTTCATTTAACTTAAATAATTTTAATGTCTCAATAATAAAAGAAATTAAAAATCCATATTGAAATAGTTTTTTATAGTTTAAATTAGTTGAAAGGATAGCGGAAATAAAAAAACCAAAGGGAATTGTTATAAAAATCTTTTTTATAATTTCTTTATAACTGTTATTTAACGTTAAAAATGGTATGAACTGCGCTTGTTTAATCATACTTTTTAAACTAAGTGTAAATTCTTCATCTTTTAATAATGTTACCTGAATAAACAGTAGTAAATAAAATAAAAATGAAAAAATAAAAAATTCTTTCATATTAAATTTAATTTTATTTCTTAGTATATAGTAAAATCTTGATCCAAAGATGATTATTGCAAGAGAAAATAAAATTAAATAATTCATAATATCCCCCTTTCTTATTAAATAAATTATACCAATTTTATTGATGGAATGGTATAATTTTGATGAATTTACTAGAAGGGGGAAAGTATTATGAAAAAACTATTAACAATTATGTTTTTCTTAATGTTCTCATTAACAGCAAACAAAACGACATTAGCTAGTGAAGTAACGGTTCATGATCCAAACATTCAAGTTATTGTTGAAGAAGGGAATTCACTTTTAACAAAGTCGATGAAAAACGTTGATCACTATGAAGATGTTTATTCGCGTGCTCTATCACGTCCAACAAGTGCTCATCATCTATCATCACCGTATTATTTTGAAGTTCGTGCTTCACGCTCAGATATTTATTCAAACTATTACTTTACAGGACATACAGGAAGAATTAATTTCCACTTTGAAGAATACTATGGTCCAGAAGTATTTAAGAAAACATTTAAAGTTTATGTTTATGAACAAGGAACAAATAAAGAAATGTTCAATGTAGCTCTTAAAAAAGGGGACGCATCAACTATTTATGCTTTAAACTTATCGACAAGTAAAGGATATTACTTCAAAGTTGTTCCAAATGGTCAAACAAACATAAATGGTAAGGTTTATCGTTAATGGAAAACACCAAGCTAGTCTTGGTGTTTTTTTATATTTAATTTTATAGTTATATTTAACCCGATTTTTTAATATAAAATGGTAAAAAATGATTAAAACTAGTTGAAATAGTCGACTGGTAGTTGACGGAATTTTTCATTCATATCATAATGAATATATGTACTTAAAATGAGTAGGTATGGGAGTAAGGAGGAAGCCAAATGTTTGATCATTCAAATTGTGGGATTGGGGCCATTGCCAATCTAGATGGGACATATAGCCATAATATTATTGAACAAGGAATGACTTTATTAAAAGCTCTAAGTCATCGAGGGGGTACATCAAAAGATGGAACAGGGGATGGATGTGGGATTTTACTTCAAATTCCAAAGTCATTCTATCAAAAAAAATATGATATTAATGAGCCTTTTGCGGTCATGATGACATTTTTGCCAAAGGAGATAGAAAATCGTAAAGTTGCTATAGAGAAGATTTATGAGGCCACTCGTCATTTTGATATTAAATTAATTAAAGAAATTGAGGTACCGGTGAATTCAACCTTTTTAACGCCAACAGCGAAGAACACAGAACCGATCCCCACTCAATTTATTTTTGATTTAACCAATCATGATGAGGCTATTTTATATAAGCTTCGTCGTCGAATTGAACAACATTGGAAAAATGAAAAATTATCTGATCGAACATGTTATATTTTATCATGTTCATCTCAAACCATTGTCTATAAGGGATTATTAAGACCAGAAGAATTACCAAATTATTATTTAGATTTACAAGATGAAGACTTTAGTTCAAATTTTTGTATCGTTCATCAACGTTTTAGCACGAATACAAAACCATCATGGAATTTGGCACAACCGTTTCGTTATTTAGCGCATAATGGGGAAATCAATACGGTTTCAGGGAATATTAACTGGTCAAATGCACGCGTTGGATTAGCGACTCATCAAGACGTCTATCCAATTTGTAATGAAAATCACTCAGATAGTGCCAATCTTGATCGTACACTTGAAGCATTACTTCATGAAAATTATGCAATCGAAGATGCGATCACACGTTTATTACCGAAAGCTTATGAACAAGATTCTCGTTTAAGTGACGATTTAAAAGCTTATTATGAATATAGTGAATTAAAACAAGAAGCATGGGATGGGCCAGCTGGGGTCATTGTGTGTGACGGGCATAAATTAATTGCAACATTAGATCGTAATGGATTACGACCATTTCGCTATGTTCAAACAGAAAATCAAATTATTTTAGCTTCTGAGATTGGCGTGTTAAATACACCACTTGAAGAAATTAAAGTTGCTAGTCGTATTCAAGCCAGTGAAATTCTATGTGTTGATTTAGATCAACAAATCATGACAACAGACGATGAGGTTAAAGCACATTTATCTAAACAACAACCTTATCGTCAGTGGTTAACTGAAAAAATCATTGAACCGAAGCCAACGCATGAATTTACTTGTGAGATTGAAAATTTTCAAGAAAATGAGCAAAAGTTTGCTTACACTAAAGCAGAATATGTACAAGAATTAAAACCGTTAGTTGAAAACGGAAAAGAAGCCATTGGATCATTTCCTTATACAGCAGCTTTGACGATGTTACAAGACCGTCGACAACTTTTCTTTGATTTTTTCAAACAAAACTTTGCTCAAGTGACGAACCCACCGCTGGATTCGATTCGTGAAAAGCTCGTCTTTTCGTTAAAATCAACGATTACATCGATAACGTCACTTGGTGATGAGCCACTTGAAGTTCCAGTTTACAAATTTTCAACGCCATTATTAACGAGTGATCAATTTAAAGCAATTATTGATGAAGAAATGTTTAATCCAACAATCATTTGTTTAGCTTATCAAACAACACTTCGCGAAGCGATTAAAACGCTAAAATCAATGATTAAAGAAGCCGTTGAACAAGGAAGTCAATTAATCGTTTTAGATCAAGAAGCTATTGGTAAAGTGATGCCATCTTTAATGGCCACAACGATTGCCCACGATGTGTTAGTCGATTTAGGAAAGCGTCTAGAAGTCCGTTTAGTTGTTAAAGCCGCAGATGCGCGTTTACCGATGCATCATGCGATGTTAATTGCTTATGGTGCGGATGTCATTTATCCGTATTTCTGTTATGAATACATTGCACGCCAAGTTGAAAGTAAAGAGGAAGCTTTAACGACCTATATTAAAGGTTGCAACGCAGCTTTATTAAAGTTAATGGCTAAGATGGGAGTCTCAACGATTTCTTCTTATCGTGGATCAAAAGTATTTGAAGTTGTTGGATTAGATGAAGAAGTGACGTCTTTATTTACAGTGAAACCTTCAATTTTTGGTGGAAAATCTTTTGAAGATCTTGATGCCGACTTAATGGGAACGAGCCTTGATTTAAACAAAGTAAATGAATATCAAAATATGGACTCTATCTTCATGAACCATGCGTACTCTAAGAAGTTTATTAAAGAAGTAAAAGCTGCTGTGGCTGCGAATGATTATGAGGTATTTAAATCTGTGATGGAAGCAGAGCGTGCCCGAAAAATCAATTTACGTGATTGCTTAAATTTAAAGACTCAGAAGTCCATTTCAATTGATGAGGTTCAAAGCGAAGAAGAGATTGTTCGTTACTTTGTGGCTTCTGCAATGTCTTATGGAGCCTTATCGATCGAAGCACACCGTACAATTGCTCGCGCGATGAATGAATTACAAGCTGCTTCAAATAGCGGTGAAGGTGGAGAGTTAGTGGAGCGATTTGGAACAATAACGGCTTCAAAAGTGAAACAAGTGGCATCTGGACGATTTGGTGTGACGTATGATTATTTAAAAAATGCCGAAGAAATTCAAATCAAGATGGCACAAGGAGCGAAGCCTGGTGAAGGTGGACACTTACCCAAATCAAAAGTAGATGAACAGATTGCTCGTGTTCGCTATGCTAAACAAGGGGTTGACTTAATTTCACCACCACCACATCACGATATTTATTCGATTGAAGATTTAGCTCAACTTATTTATGATTTACAAACAACCAATCCAAGTGCAATGATTAGTGTAAAGTTGGCCTCTCTTGCGAATGTTGGAACGATTGCTAATGGAGTGGTTAAAGCAGGAGCTAAAAAGGTTGTCATTTCAGGATTTAATGGTGGAACAGGAGCTTCACCTAAATCATCGTTAAAATATACAGGGCTACCTTGGGAGTATGGACTATTCCAAACGCATAAATCATTATTAGAAAATGATGTTCGTCACGAAACATTCATTCAAGTCGATGGACAAATTAAATCTGGATATGATGTCATTATAGGGGCAATTTTAGGGGCCGATGAGTTTGGATTTGGAACAATGTGCTTAGTGATGGTAGACTGCATTGGATGTAAACAGTGTCATACTGGAAAATGTCCAGCTGGAATTACGACTCAAAATGAAGCGTTGCGTTCTCGCTTAAAAGAAGATCCAACGATGTTAAAAACGTACATGATGTTTGTTGCAAGACAAACTCGTGAGTTAATGGCACAGTTAGGGGTACATTCATTGTCTGAGCTTCGAGGTCGTACAGAATTGCTTCAAATTCCATCACAAAATCCACATCACTTAAAATTAGATTGGTTAGAATCACTACCAATTGAAACTCAGGATGGTTTAGTGACAGAGTCAAAAACAAAGGATTTAACGTTCTTTGAGCCATCTGATGAACCAGTATTTATTGATACAACTCTTCGTACATTTGGGGTTCAGTTAGTCGGTGAAAAACCTCGTACAGTTAAAACGTACGGTTATGCTGGACAAAGCTTTGGTGCATTCATCAATGAAAGTGTTGAACTGATTCATACAGGATATGCAAATGATTATGTGGGAAAAGGATTAAGTGGTGGACAGATCACCGTTAAAGCTGATGAAACGACACGCCAAAAAACAGAATATGATCTAATGTATAGCAACCAACATTTAATTGCTGGAAATACGATTCTTTATGGAGCAACATCGGGAACTTGTTATTTAGAAGGACGTGTTGGAGAACGTTTCGCTGTTCGTAATTCAGGAGCAGTAGCAGTCAATCATGGAATGGGTGTTCACGCTTGTGAGTATATGACGGGTGGTGTTGTTGTTTCACTAGGTTCAGTTGGTGCTAATATCGGTGCTGGAATGACTGGTGGATTATTATATTTATATCAAGCTAAGAATTTAGATGAGAACTTAAATAAAGACTATGTTCAGTCATTTGAAATGAAGGATCGTCATATCGAAATTTTAAAAGATGTTTTAACAGATTATGTTACTAAAACAAATAATCAGTTAGCTACATTTATTTTAAAAAACTTTGAAAAAGAACTAGTCAATTTCACATTAGTTACATCAGCTGACTATTATGAGTTAGATTTATAAGAAAAAGAGCACTTCAAAATTCAACGAGTCAGTATAGATTTTTTAAAAATAACTTTCTTAATCGTAGGGTTCTTGATTAGCATAAAAAAGACTGCAACTTGCAGTCTTTTTTATGTCGGTTACTCTATGATTCGATTCGTATAAAAGATTAATGTTTTTGTTCTTTTTTCTTCGTTGTAACACCAGTTCCTGGAACAGGTTCTCCTGTTTCGTAAACTTTACCAGGTTGTTTTACTTTCTTTTCGTTATATTTATTCATTTTACCAGACATTTAAATTCACCTCCTAGTCGTTATTTTCCCTAAAAAAAGCGAACTAGTCATTCAAACTTGAAAATAATGAAATAAAAAAACAAGACTACTTCTTTACATAAGTAATAAGATATTTATAGATTAGTTTAGTTAAATAAGTAAAAAAATAGTATAAAAGTATTTAAAATGTTGAAAAAATAAGATAAAATAGAGTTGTAAAATTGAATTGTGGCAAATCTAGGGAAATCTAGAGACGCAAAGCTAAAGGGGCTAAGGTTATCATTAACTATGCCAGCCAGTTGCCGAAGAATAATTTTCTTTGATCATCATCAAAAATCTTAGAGTTATTATTTAATTTAATGATATGTTTATGTTTTTGATGTCAAAAAATGATGGCAACTACCCTTTAGAGGGTAGTTTTTTTTGTTCTAAGGCATGGTATCTATTCTTAGTTTTGCAAGTATGAAAAATAAGCCATTTTTATACTTACAGAATTTTAGATTACGGGAGGACATGTGATGAAGAAAGTTTTATCAACGTTATTAGCGACTTCATTAACTATCTCTAATTTTTCACCAGTACTTCATGTGTTTGCTGATCAGTTACCTTCTAATCAGTTAGGGATTGAAGAAAGTGAAAAAGAAGTTAAGGAAGCAACTGTTCGTTCATTTATGCTTAATCAATATAGTAACTTTGATAAGTATAATGAACAGTATCGTGTATCAAAAGAAGACATCCGTTCATTTTCAAATAATGGAGGATGTTACTTTTCAAGTAAATTAGAACAAGCATTTGATGGTGATTTATCTACTCACTGGGAAACGGGAACTCCAAATAGTTCATCGTTTACAAATGAAGTTGTCGTTGAGTTTAATTCACCTGAGTCTATTAATCGTATGGCTTATGCGACACGTCAGGATTCAGCTAAGGGAAAAGGATTCCCAACTGAATTTGAAATTTACACCTCAAACAGTGAAGAGGATGATTTTGAATTAGCAGTTACCGGAAGTCATAAAATGACAGGAAATATGGTACAGTTTCAATTTGATACAATTACGGCTAAAAAAATTAAATTTGTTTTTAAATCAGCTCATCAAAATTGGGCAAGTGCCTCAGAATTTTGGTTCTATAAAGAGGATTCATTACTTGATCAAATGGAGAGTCTATTTACGAATGATTCAAAAAATGAATTAAATGAAACTGTTGATAACATTCAAAAGTTAAATGACTTAGAAGCTAAAGCGAGTCAACATCCTTTTTATGAAGCATTTAAAGAAGAATTTGAAAATGCACGTATCTTATTAGAAACTGAGCCGGTTGAATATATGAACGCGATGGTTTCAACATTTACAGCGGTTGATGATGAGCGATTAAGTCTTTATGACGAGTTATATAAAGTATCTGATGAAGAGATCACAAGCATTACGACAAATGGTGGACATTATGCTTCAAGTGATATTACGAAAGCAATGGATAATGACTTTGATACTCGATGGCATTCAGGAAAACAAAATAATGCTAATTTTACAAATGAAGTGATTATTACATTAGATAAATTAACAACAATCAGTAGATTGATGTATTCAAATACTCGAACACGTGGATTTGCACAGGAGTTTAACATCTATATTTCTAAAACATCTCAAGGAGATACGTTTGAAAAAATTACATCAGGTCAAATGAAAATTGATACGGAAAATGTAATGGAAATTCTATTTAATCCAGTGGATGCCCGTCGTATTAAATTTGTCTTTACTAAAGGATATGAAGATTGGGCGGTAGCATCAGAATTTGGAATTTATAAACAAGATCATTTATCGGAAATGATGAATCGTTTATTTGTAGATTCAGTGATGAGTGAATTAAATCCTGAATTTGCAACCATTGAAATGATTGACTCATTGATGGAAGCAGCTTATGATCATCCATTTAAAGAAGAGTATCTTTCAAAGTTAGAGATTGCTAAAGAGCTAATTACATTTGGTGTCATTGAGTCAGGAACTTCAAACGTTAATCGCTTTACACCATTTTATACCGATTATATCGATTCATATGATGAGGCTTATCGTGTTCCGATTTCTAGTATTAGCAATAATGGAGGACAGTATGGAAGTTCAGCCATTAAGTATGCCATCGATGAGGATGTGACAACTCATTGGGAAACAGGAAAACCAAATAGCTCATCGTTTACAAACGAAGTTATTTTAACGTTAGAAGAAGCAAGTGTCATTAATCGTCTAACATATCATGCAAGAATGAATAAAAAAGGATTCCCTATCCGATTTAGTATCTATGTTTCACCAGTTGCTTCAGGAAATAATTTTCAAAAAGTATCTGAAGGTGGATATAGTTTAACAACAGATATGCTAGAAATTCAATTCGAAGCTGTCAAAGCAAAACGTGTTAAATTTGTATTTGAAGAAGCTTATCAAGATTATGCAGCCATTGGAGATATTCGTGTTTATACAAAAGATGACGTATCGAATCAGATGAAAAAGCTATTTACAAATGCTTTAATGGATACCGTGTCAGAAGAGTATCGTTCACTTGAAAAGCTAGCTATTTTAGAAAATGAAGTTTCAAATCATCCACTAGCTTCTGTTTATTTAGAAGAGATTCAAATCGCAAAAGATATTTTGAACCATGAGTTACAAACGATTAAAACGGTCGTTGCCGAACAGGTTGGAAATCGAGCAACACATACGAGCCAAAACTTAAAGTTTGGATTTGGTAATAATAATTATCAACCAACGGGAATTGTTGCTTTAGCAGGGCAAGAAATTACTGTTTATGTTGATGCCAAACCAGGAGAACCGCTTCCACAGTTAGTTTTCTCACAACAGGAGGGAAGTTTTGCAAGTTGGGCACGCTCAGTCACGTTGCATATTGGAAAAAACGTGATTACAGTACCAGAGGTTAATCAAAATGATGGTTGGTATCATTACGATGTGACACCAGGTGGACCTGTTTACATTTTAAATCCATATACCCAACAAGAGCAAAGTCAAGCTCCAGTGATTCGTTTTGCATCAGGTGTTGAAGCATTCCCGATGATGGATGAAAACACAGATGAAGCACAATTTTTAGAGTTTTTAGTTGATTACAAAACTCGATTAGATGAGGATAAAGCAGCTCATCCTGATGTGATGGATCGAAAAATGATTGATGTGGTGGAGGTCGTTTCAGATCACCTATACTTTACTGGAACAGCTACTGGTGCGTATGAAGCTTATATTAATCAAAACTTCAGTCCACTTCAAACTATCAAGATGTATAACGATCATATGGATGTTATTTTTGATTATTTTGGATTTGATGAAAGTCGTGAGATTCACGATGTGAAGTATACACGCGAAAACATTCGTCTTGCTCAGCCATTTGGTTACATGTATGCAGCGGGTACTCATATCGGGGTTCAAGGAGATGTCATGATAAGCATGTTAACAACTGTTGGAGGTTGGGGTGTTGATCATGAGATTGGTCACCGATTAGATATCGCAGAACGAACAATTGGTGAAGTGACGAACAACATGATTCCACAATATACGTCTTATTACTACGGTAATTTAAATAAACGAATTCCATTTGAATCGCACACCTATAAAAATGTAATAGCGACAGATAATAATGCTTACTATTCAGGTGGATATTTTGAACAGCTAGCTGTTTTTTGGCAACTTGAAATGATTTATCCAGGTTACTGGGCAAGACTGAATCAATTATATCGTGAGAATAACGTCGTCTTAGATTCAACGAATTCAGCAAATGATAAGTTAAATCAACTCGCAAAATATTCAAGCCTTGCTCTGGAATTAGATTTAACAGAACATTTTGAACGTCACGGGTTTTATGTTTCAGATGAAACAAAAGAGATTGTCAGTCAATATGAAAAACCATCGATTAAAACATGGTACGCTAATTATGATTACATCGAATACGAAGGTGATGGGTTTGATGAAGATGTAACAGTTGATGTTTCGCTTGAATCTAGCGGTGATTCGTTAAAGTTAACATTCACGGTTGATGATGAAGCTAAAAACGATGTCTTAGGTTATGAGATTTTCAAAGACGATCAACTCATTGGTTTTACATCAACGAATAGCTTTATTGATCAATCAGTAAGCAAAGAAGATGGTGTAAACTATACAGTCATTCCATATGATAAAAAGTTACAACCTGGTCAAGCTGCTTCAATTAATACATTAACACCAACTTTATTACTTCAACAGTCAGAGTATACGATTAAGCTGAATGAATCATTTAATCCAATGCATTTAGTCCATGCAACTAACTATCTAGGAGAAGATATTAGTTCACGTGTAGTCGTTCATGGAAACGTGGATGCAACAGAACGAGGGACTTATCCGATTGAGTTTACAATCGAAGATGAAGGAATAACAGTTAGTAAAGTGATGAATGTTAACGTTGTAAGTGATTATGATTACTTATCAGACTTAGAATGGACATCAGCTAAAACTCAATTTGGAACGATTCGAAAAAATGAGTCTATTAAAGGTCGCTTGTATGGTGAAATTAAAGACTTTGAAAAAGGAATCCGTATTCATGCGAATGGAACACTTGTTTATGATTTATCAGAAGTTGAATATGAGTATTTTGAAGCTTTATTAGGCGTTGATATGAATATTACATCGCAAAATAATTCAAGTCTTAAGTTTATTATTAAAGCAGATGGAGAGGTTATTTTCGAAACAGGTGTTTTAAAACATGCAGATGATTTAATCCCAGTGAAATTACCGGTTCATGATGTTCAGCAATTAACGATTGAAGTCAGTGATGCGGGTAATACGAACACGAGCGATCATTCAGTGATTATTAATCCAAAGTTAACAACAAATAATGCTAAACCAACATTAACTATTCCAGCAGATACAGCTGTTAAAGTTGGAGAGTCAATAGAAGATGTCGTTGGTTCTTATGAAGCAATAGATGCTGAAGATGGAAATCTTTTTGAAGATGTTGTAGTGAGTGGAGTAGAGAAGGTTAACTTTAACCGACCTGGAACTTATGAAATTAATTATCGTGTGACGGATTCAGATAAGAATCAGGTTGAAAAATCTCGTACTATTTTAGTCATTAATATGGACGATTTTGATTATTTAACTGACTATGAATGGAAATCTGCCATTCAAAGTTACGGAAGTGCTAAAAAAGATGTGTCAGCAAGTTCAAATCCGTTAAGACTAACAAATGAACATGGAGAGATTGTGACGTATGATCGTGGAATTGGGGCTCATTCGACATCAACGATTATTTATGATTTAACAAATAAAAACTATGGTTTCTTCACTGCTTATGTAGGGGTCGATCGTCAGATGTACGGTAGTGTCGGAAGCGTCACATTTGAAGTGTACGTTGATGGCGTGAAACAATTTGATAGCGGTCGTATGAATTCTAAAGATCCTCGACAATACGTTGAAGTTAATGTAGCGGGAGCTAAAGAATTAAAGTTAGTAGTAACCGATGCTGGAAATGGAAATGGATCAGATCATGCTACATGGGCAGATACCAAACTTCATTATGCTAAAGAATTAAGTATAGATACAACTTTATTAGAAGAGAAGTTACAAGAAGCAAAAGAAATTAATTCAAATGAATTTACTCATGAAAGCTACGAAGCCTTAGGTTTAACTATCATGGAGGCGGAGTCTTTATTAACTCGTGAAGAAGTCACTCAAGAAGAGATTGATGCAATGATTGAAGCGTTAAGTACGGCCATCAATAACTTGATTGTAATAGGAGATTTAACATCCTTAACAGAGTTAATCTCAAAAGCACAATCGCTTGATGCAGCGTTATATACAGTGACTAGTATTCAAGCATTACAAGAGGTTTTAAATGAAGCAGATGAATTAGTAAATTCAAAGAATGCCACAGAATCGCAAGTGGTTAAAATGGCTGATAAGCTATCAAAAGCACTAGAAAACCTTGTGATGCTTAGTGAGTATGAGCCTTTAAAAGAGTTATTAGAGCAAGTGAACGAGTTAAAAGTTTATCTTTATAGCAAAGAATCAGTAGCAATTATTGAAGAACTAAAAGAAGTGCTACCAGTCGTTTTAGCTAATGATACATTAACGTCACAACAAATTCAACAACAGATAGATTTTACTAAAGATCAGTTAGAAAACCTTGACTTTAATCAGCAAAAAATAAAGCTTCAGAAGAGATTAGAAGAAATTTCTGATATTTCATTTGAAGATGTGGTAGGAATTAAGCATGCTGAAGCTCGTTGGAGTAATTTCATTTTTGTTAAAGATTATTTACAATCATTATTGATAGATTTAGAAAGTACTGACGAAGTTATTTCACAAGGATTAGCGATGTTAGATTATACATTAGGAGAGTTATTTAATAGCTAATTAAATCAATCATTTAAAGTTTAACTTGTAAGTGAAGGAGGTAGCCTTCTTCATTTACAAGTTTTTTTATAATAAACGTAAAAATATGTAGTGAAAAGCATGTACACCCCTTTAAAAATTAGAGAATGGTGATAAAATGGTTTCATATCATTATTACAAAGAGGTGTCATTCATGTTTGAGTCATTAAAGAAAAATAAGCAACTCTTTATGACTTGCTTAAGTGTTTTTCTCGTTGGAGTTAGCTTAATTTTTGTTTATTATACTTTAGAAAATATAGGATTCATTACTAATGAAATTCATACATTTCTTTTATTAATTAGACCTGTGATTATTGCTTTTGGTATTGCTTATGTTTTAAATCGTCCGATGATTTATATTGAGGATCAACTTCAACGCCTCAGTCAGCGATTGATGAAAAAGAGATTACCCTCAGGATTTAGTCGTGGAATGACCATTTTAATTTTATTTTTTCTCGTAGTTGGATTTATTTATGTTTTATTTAATAGTGTAATACCACCCATTATAAAAAATCTTCGTTTATTATTAGACACATTACCAAATTTTCAACAAAGTATTAATTATTATATCGATGAGTTAGGGCCATATGTTCAATCGACCGTTACTCAGCAACAGATTGATCAAATGTCTAATTTTGTGACTAATGTTTTAGGATCGATTGGAAGTTATATGTTACAGCTTGGAACAGGAGTGATTACAAATGTCACTGGTTTTGCGATAAGTACACTAACAACAATTATCTTATCCATTTATTTTTTAAAGGATAAAGAAATTTTAATCCGTTCAGTTGATAAAGGAGCGCAATCTCTTTTACCAGCTAACTCGTTAGTTCGTGTAAAGCAGCTACTTCATGATTTAGATATTGTCTTCGGTGGATTTTTAATTGCTCAATTAATTGCAGCCATTTTAGCAGGGGTCTTTTCAACGATGATCTTAGTGTTGATTGATCACCCATTTGCTATTTTAGTTGGATTAGTAACCGGTGTGGCGAACGTCATTCCTTACATTGGACCGATTTTAGGAGCTTTATTAGGGTGTGTACTAGGATTGTTTTCAAGTTTAAATTTAGCCATTGTATCGTTAGTGTTATTAACCATTTACCAGCAACTAGATGCTAACGTTATTCAACCGAAATTATTAAGTAATAGTGTCGGATTAAATCCAGTTTGGGTGTTAATCGCCATCTTAATTGGTGGTCATTATCTAGGAATGGTTGGAATGATCGTTTCTATTCCATCCGCGGCATTAGCACAAATTTATTTAACTCGTCGCTATCATCGTCTTAAAAATCAGCAAAAAATATAATTTAAAAAGATCATCAACTAGATGATCTTTTTTTGATGACGTTCTATCAAATTTTTAAAGTAAATCGAATGGTCGTTAAGGCTTCATTGAGAATTTCGTTAGGTTTATTAAAAGCGATGTAATGTTTTGTCGAAATTGAAGAATAATAGATGATAAGAAAGGAGGATATGTATGTTTAAACCAAAGCACGTTTATATTGAAAAAGAAGCACTTGATTATCCACTTGGAGTTGAGTTGAAAGAGAAGTTTGAAAACATGGATATTCCAGTTGATATTTTAGAGAGTAATCGGGTTAACTTTTTAAGAGGAAAGAATGTTCAAGAAAAATATGAAATTGGAAAGCGCGTCCTTGTTGTTGGAGTGCGTCGAACATTAGAATTTCAATCGTGTAAGCCATCTGCCCATTATCAATTACCACTAGTAACAGGGTGTATTGGAAAATGTGAGTACTGTTATTTAAATACGAATTTAAAGGATAAACCATTCACACGTATTTATGTGAACATTGACGATGTTTTTAAAAAGGCAAAAAAATATGTTCAGACTGGAAAATTTAAACCGACGATTTTTGAAGGATCTGCAACTTCCGATCCCGTTCCTGTTGAGCCTTACACACATGCCTTAGCTCAATCAATCGAGTATTTTGGAAAGCTACCCGATGCAAGATTTCGCTTTGTGACTAAATTTACAGATGTAGATGGGTTACTTCATTTAAAACATAATGAGAAGACCGAAATCAGATTTTCAATTAACACAGATACCGTCATTGAAAGTTTTGAACATGGAACACCTCGTGTCAAACAACGGATTGAGGCGGCACGAAAAGTGATCAAAGCAGGCTATCCCGTTGGTTTTTTAATTGCTCCTGTGTTCATCTATCCTAATTGGAAAGAAGATTATCTCATGTTAATTAAGATGCTTAAAAATTATTTACCAGATGAAGATTTGAAGCATCCGATTACTTTTGAGATTATTTCTCACCGTTTTACCCCAACGGCTAAAAATCATATTTTACAAGTTTTTGAACAAAGTAAATTACCGATGGATGAATCTGAGCGTACTTATAAATACGGTCAGTTTGGTTATGGAAAGTATGTTTATCCAAAAGAAACAATTGCTGAAATAAAAGAGTTATTTGAATTTGGATTGAAGCATCTACCATTTCCTTATGAAATTAAATACATTATCTAAAGTAAGAGCGGATTCCGCTCTTATTTTTTGTGATAATGATCAATGGAAGCATTTTTTTTATGTCTTACTAATATGGTAGTAAAGGGAGTTATTAAAAAGCTTATCCTTAAAAAGAAACATATTAGAAATGAGTCAATCATTGGATGAGTGGTTGAATGAGACGAAATCTTATATAAAAGATTAAAGACTAATATTTCCTTAATTTAATATTAATTTTTATTAGTTCATCAAAAGAACAAATCACTATGTTATGACGAATATGTCATAGATATGAGAAGTTATCGTGATGAGAATTTAATTGCTTTTGAACATTAAAAGATTAGATTTTTGATGACTCATCTGCTAACTATAACTGAGGGGGAAATAGGAATGAAGAATTTTAAAATGCCAGATGATTTTTTATGGGGAAGTGCTTCTGCTGCTTATCAAGTAGAGGGGGCTTACTTAGAAGATGGAAAAGGTTTATCTAACTGGGATCAATTTGTCAGAATCGAAGGAAAAACATTCAAAGGAACAACGGGTGATGTTGCTGTTGATCATTATCATCGTTTTAAAGAAGATGTGAAGTTAATGGCAGAGATGGGACTTAAAACGTATCGTTTTTCAATTTCATGGCCTCGTGTCATTCCAACTGGGAATGGGGAAGTGAATGAAGCGGGACTAAAATTTTATGAAGATTTAATCGATGAATGCTTAAAGTACAATATTGAACCAATGGTTACAATTTTTCACTGGGACTTACCACAAGCTTTAGTTGATCAATATTGTGGATTTGAAGATCGTCGCATTATTGATGACTTTGTTAATTATGCAAAAGTTTTATTTAAGCGATTTAAAAATAAAGTGAAGTACTGGATTACATTAAATGAACAAAATGTTTTTACATCACTCGGATGGTTAACGGCTATGCATCCACCAGGAAAATTTGATGATGAAAAAACGTTTTATCAAGTGAATCATCATGCGTTTATGGCACATGCCAAGACGGTTTTATTATTTAAAGAAATGATTCCAAATGGAAAAATTGGAGCAAGTTTTGCTTATAGTCCGAGCTATGCGATCGACTGCCAACCTATTAACGCGATGTCTAAAATGGATTTTGATGATATGAAAAACTTTTGGTGGATGGATATGTATGCTTATGGACGTTATCCAAAATCAACGTTTATTCATTTACAAAATAAAGGAATAGCTCCACAAATGGAAGAGGAAGATGGGGAAATTTTAAAAGAAGCTGCTTCAAAAGTTGATTTCATGGGAGTTAATTATTATCAAACAAGTGTCTGTGAATATAACCCACTAGATGGAGTTACACCTTATGGAACGTTTAATACAACAGGGGTGAAAGGTTCAAATCAAGTGATGGGACAACCTGGATTATTTAAAAATCCGTCTAATCCTTATTTGAAAACAACGGATTGGGATTGGACGATTGACCCAATTGGGTTGCGTTATGGACTACGAGAAATTACAAGCCGTTATCAATTACCAATTATTATTTCTGAAAATGGACTAGGTGCTTTTGATAAAAAAGAGGAAGATGGTTCAGTTCATGACCCTTACCGAATTGCTTTCTTAAAATCACACATTGAAGAATTGAAACTTGCGATGGAACAAGGATGTGAAGTGATTGCCTATTGTACATGGTCATTTACAGACTTATTAAGTTGGCTTAATGGTTATCAAAAACGTTATGGATTTGTTTACGTCGATCGAGAAGAAGAGGAAGAAGGAGCAACTTTAAATCGCTATAAAAAAGATAGCTACTATTGGTATAAAGAAGTCATTGCTTCAAATGGTGAGAACTTGTAGTTAGAATGAGTTAACTGACTTAAGTTAAGGAAACTCGTCATACAATAATAAAAGGAGAAAACACTCATTTTTCGTGATGAGGTATTTTCTCCTTTTTTAATTTGATTTAGTTATTGATTAATATAATTTTTTAAAGCTTCTTGCCAAGTAGGAAGTCTATGAAATCTATAATCGCTTAATTTTTGTTTGCTCATCTGACTATTAAGTGGACGTTTTGCCTTAGTTTTATATTGATCTGTTGTGATAGGATGAAGCATTACATCGAGCTGACTTTGTTTAAAAATTTCATCTGCAAACTCATACCAAGAACAGTATCCCTCATTTGTTGCGTGATAAATTCCATACTGATCAGTTTCAATCATATCTACAAGTAGAGGCGCTAAATGAGCAGTATAAGTGGGTGAACCCACTTGATCATGAATGATATTTAACTCATCATGCTCGTTTCCTAGACGCTGCATCGTTTTAATGAAGTTATTTCCATTGATGCCAAATACCCATGAAATTCGAACAATATAAAATTTTTCTAATAGCTGTTGAACATATTGTTCTCCTTTTAACTTGCTAGCTCCGTAAACATTGATTGGATTTGGGATATCTGTTTCAACATACTCACTAGCTTTTGTTCCATCAAATACATAATCGGTACTAATATAGATCATCGGAATATCTAATGTTTTTGCGCACTCTGCAATAACTTTCACTGCTTCGGCATTAATTTGATAACAAATCTCGACTTCTTCTTCAGCTTGATCGACTGCTGTATAAGCCGCACAATGAATGATAGCCTCTGGTTTTAAATTCATGATAAAGTTATCAATCATGTGATCATTCATTAAATCCATTTCTTCACGATCAACCCCTACGGGTTGATATCCTCGTGATTCTAGCGCCTTAACGACATCATAACCTAATTGTCCTTTAACACCTGTCACTAATATCTTCATGATTGATCACCATACTGTTCTTTAAAATAATTTTTGTAGTCACCTGAAATAATGTTTTCCCACCATTTTTTATTCTCTAAATACCACTCAATCGTCTGTTTAATTCCTGTCTCAAAATTATAGGTAGGCTCCCATCCTAGTTCTGTTTTTAGCTTGGTTGAATCAATAGCATATCGTAGGTCATGACCTGGACGATCCTTCACATAAGTAATTAACGATTCGGGTTTATTTAAAGCTTTTAGGATGGTTTGAACAACTTCTAAGTTTGTTCGTTCATTATTTCCACCGATATTATAAACTTCTCCGATGCGTCCTTTGTGTAAAATTAAATCAATGGCTGTACAGTGATCATAAACGTGTAACCAATCACGAACATTCTCACCATTTCCGTAAACCGGTAAAGCTTCATCATTTAACGCGCGAGAAATCATGAGCGGAATTAATTTTTCTGGAAAATGATAAGGTCCATAGTTATTTGAACAACGAGAAATGGTAATCGGTAAGCCAAATGTTCGATGATAAGCAAGAACTAATAAGTCAGCCGAGGCTTTAGACGCCGAATAGGGGCTTGAAGTATGTAAAGGAGTATCTTCTTTAAAAAGTAAGTCCGGTCGATTGAGTGGTAAATCTCCATAAACCTCATCAGTTGACACTTGATGATAACGTTTGACTCCAAATGTACGTGAAGCATCCATTAAGACTTGTGTTCCTAATACATTCGTTTTAATGAAGATTTCGGGATCTGCGACTGAACGGTCCACATGTGACTCAGCCGCAAAGTTAACGACCATATCAAAGGCTTCTCTTTCGAATAAATCGAAGATAAATTCACGATTGGTAATATCACCTTTTATAAATTTGTAATTAGATTTTTCCTCTACTGCTTCACAGGTCCCCAAGTTTCCTGCATAGGTTAAGGCATCTAAATTAATGATGAAGTAATCAGGATATTTATTTACCATATAATGAATAAAGTTTCCACCAATAAATCCTGCCCCACCGGTAACTAAAATTTTTTGTTTCATTCGTTTGTCTCTCCTTTATAAATAAACGGTAAATTTGTTAGTTCACTTAATGTTTTTTGTGTTTGATCTTTAGTTGATAAGATTAGGTGTTCTAGATGATGTAATGGCCAGTTAATCCCAATTTCTTTGTCATTCCAAAGTAATCCACTATCATCGTCTGGATCATAAAAGTTAGTACATTTATAGTTAAACATAGCTTCATTTGAAATGACAACAAATCCGTGCGCAAATCCTTCAGGAATATAGAGTTGACGTTTGTTTTTTTCACTTAAGTATACGCCTTCCCATTGCAAGAAAGTCGGTGAATTTTTTCTTAAATCAACAGCCACATCCCAAACTTCACCTTGCGTCACACGAACGAGTTTCCCCTGGGGATGTTTGGTTTGAAAGTGCAGTCCTCGTAAAACTCCTTTTTTTGATTTTGATTCATTATCTTGAACGAATATCATATTGAGTCCCGCTTCAAAAAAATCTTGTTGATTGTAGGACTCCATAAAATATCCACGATCATCTCCAAATACTTTAGGTTCAATGATATATAAGTCCTTAATTTTTGTCTTGATAAAATTAAAGTTCCCCACTATAATCGCTCCTCATTTGAAATTTTAACTAAATACTGACCATACTCAGTTTTTAATAAAGGTTTCGCCAAGTTTAATAACTGTTCTTTTGAAATATAACCTTGTCGATAAGCGATTTCTTCTAAACAAGACACATATAAACCTTGTCGAGTTTGAATCGCTTCAACATAATTCGCTGCATCTAATAAGCCATGGTGTGTTCCGGTATCAAACCAAGCCATTCCACGTCCAAGTAGCTCAACTTTTAGTTGGTTACGACGTAAGTATTCATTGTTAATATCCGTAATTTCTAATTCTCCGCGTGAAGAAGGAAGAATTGTTTTAGCTATCTTAATGACGTCATGATTATAAAAATACAAACCTGGAATCGCATAATTTGATTTTGGGTAATTAGGCTTCTCTTCGATGGATAACACATTATAATCTTGATCGAACTCTACAACCCCAAAGTCTTGTGGATTGCTGACTTGATATCCAAAAATCGTGGCTTCTTCACGTGCAACTGCTTGTTGAAGTCGTTTCGTAAAGCCATATCCATGAAAAATATTATCCCCAAGAACTAATGCAACTTTATCATGCTGTATAAAGTCTTCTCCAATGAGAAAGGCTTCTGCTATTCCACTCGGCTTTTTTTGAATTTGATAGTGAATTTTTAATCCTAATTGTGAACCATCACCTAGTAAGTTTTTAAATAAATCAATATCACGAGGAGTTGAAATGATTAAGATCTCACGAATTCCAGCTAACATTAAGACCGATAGTGGATAATAAATCATTGGTTTATCGTAAATCGGTAAAATCTGCTTGGAAATAGCCTTTGTAATGGGATATAGACGTGTTCCTGAACCACCTGCTAAAATAATTCCTTTCATTGAATCACATCCCTCTATTTTATTAACGTAACTCTACTGTTTAACTACGAAATCATTGGTTTTAGACAGCAATAAAATCATCTAAAATGAAAACCTAGTTTAAAAAAGTTTAGGATAACGCCCGTTATCTCCTAAAGAAAAAACATTTATTTTAATTCTTAAACGATCGTGTTAACTAAGATTCATGCTGTCACCTTTAGTGATGGTTAATCGATTGGGAGTTAGCCTATTCATCTTTATCTTATGATAAAAAACGAAGATCGTTCCTGATTAAAACGGTCTCACATGAAACATAAAAAAAGCTCATAAGAATACAGAGATTCTTATGAGCTTTTGAATTAATACAATCCTGTGTAATTAATAATTTTTTCGTTAATATTTAGAACACCACTAGTTGGGGTGTAGCGATCGATTCCATAAACTTTTGTGTGCCACTCCACGACATTGTCTTCAAGTGTGACAGGAACTAAGTAGTACAGCCCATCATTTAAAATTGAACCGTAACTTAACTCGGTTTGAGGAAATTGAAGTTGTTCAATTTCACGTTCACCACTTAGTAATAACTGCGTTCCAAGTGAAATAATCTCATTTGTCGTTAAATTCGTTTGAATATACGGTAAGAAGTCATGCATTAATCCTAACAATTTAACTTTATTATATGAGAAAGCTTTTTGAGCGACTAATGTAATGACACGGCGTTGACGTTCCATGCGTTCGTAATCTCCATTTCCAACTTTACGGATTCTCATATAAGCAACCGCTTGGCGACCATTTAATGTTTGAACTCCTGTTCCTTCAAGAAGATCTGCTTCTTCACCACTTACTTCATGATTCATTTCATTAATGACACGATTCAATTCTTGTAATTCATAGTCTTGAACATCGACTTCAACGCCACCTAGTCTATTAATAATGAATTCAACAGCATTGAAGTTAACTGTGACATACTTTTGAATATCTAAATCAAAATTTTCATTAATCGCTTGAACCGCTAAAGTAGGTCCTCCATAAGCATAGGCATGATTAATCTTTTCAAATCCATGATCTTCATTAATGTAGGCAAATGTATCGCGGACAACAGAAGTTAAATAAGCTTGATTTGTTTTACTGTTGAATGAAAATACCATCATTGCATCTGAACGAGTATTCGTATAAGCATCATCTCGAGAATCAACCCCAAATAAGGCAATATTCATAACCCCCATTCCTTTTTTGAGATCTAAAATTTCTTGAGAAACATTTAACTCCTCTAATTCTTCACGATCAAGTCGTGAAAGCATAGTGTGAGCCGCTCCGTAAACAATACCACCTAAAATTAATAAAACTAATATAACTATTAAAAATCCTTTTAAACATCCATACTTTTTGGGTTTCTTTTGATTGGTTGTCATCTGATTTAAACGTTTTGATTCCTTACTCATCTTCTTCACCTAATTTCTTAAAGAGTGTTAAAACAGTAAACTCTAATATTTTATACTATCTGACAAGGTAAAACAATATTTAAAAAGGTTCGTCTATAGTTTTTTACATAAATTGTGTGATTATTACAACACAATCATAAAAATTCTAAAAATTTGGTCATTGGTCGACTATCTTAAGTATGTTACAATGAAATAAATTTAAAAAAATGGAGCGGATTAAATGTCAACTATTGAATTATTAGCACCTGTTGGTCATAGGGAAGGATTACTAGCTGCCGTTACAAATGGAGCGGATGCTATCTATGTCGGTGGAGCAGCCTTTGGCGCTCGAAAAGAAGCGGCTTTTTCAAATGAAGAATTAATTGAAGTCATTAAATTTAGTCATTTACATCATGTTAAAGTTTATGTGACCGTTAATACGACGATTTTTGATCAAGAACTAGATGCATTAAAAGAATATATCCACTTTTTATATTTAAATGACGTTGATGCGATTATTGTTCAAGATCTTGGAGTCGCACATTTAGTTAAACAACTGTATCCAGATTTTGAACTTCATTTTAGTACGCAGATGACACTACATAATACAAAAGGAGCTGAATTCGCTAAACAATTCGGCGCTGATCGAGTAGTGGTTGCGCGTGAAAATACATTAGATGAAATTAAAGCGATGAAACAAGCCGTTGATATTGATTTAGAAGTCTTTGTTCATGGCGCTTTATGTGTTTGCTATTCTGGACAATGTTTAATGAGTAGTATGATTGGGGCACGAAGTGGGAACCGTGGAGCATGTGCTCAAACTTGCCGTCTTCCTTATGAATTAGTAGATTTATCAACCGGAAAGACACTGGATTCAAAGGTTGGAGATTTCTTACTCAGTCCACGTGATTTAAAAACGATTGATGAAGTTGGAGAACTGATCGAAGCGGGAGTGACTTCATTTAAAATTGAAGGGCGCCTAAAAAAACCAGAGTATGTAGCAACGGTTGTGAAAGCTTATCGTGAAGCGATTGATCAATACTTAGAAACACGTCGTGTCAAAATTTCAAAACAAACGCACGCAGATATGGAGCAAATCTTTAGTCGTGGATTTACGAAAGGATTTTTATTTGGTGATAAAGGCCAAACATGGATGAGTGCTGATCGTCCTAATCATAAAGGAATTATGATTGGAGAAGTGGTGAACGTTAAAGGCAAACGTATTACCATTCATTTAAAATCACCGCTTGAAGTGGGAGATGGATTACGTTTTGTTGGCTTAACGAATAAAGATCAAGGATTACAAGTTCAAAAAATGTTTGTTAAAGGAAACGATGTGAAGCTTGCTGAGCCTGGTAACGTTGATTTAGAGGTACCTTTCTCTTTATCAAAAGGAATGAAAGTTTACAAAACAACCTCTGTTTCATTAGCTAAACGTGCTCAGGTTACTGAAAAATCAGTACCTAAAATTGAAATCTGTGGAGAAGTGAGTGCTAAACTTGGCGAGCCATTAAAAATAATGGTCTGGGATAATGATTCAAATATGGTAACGATAGAGACAGGGTGTGTCTTTGAAGCAGCAACGAATACACCTTTAAGTAAAGATCGTTTAAAACAGCAACTTGAGAAAACAGGAAGTACGCCGTTTAACTTCGCGTATCTTAATATTAATATGGACGAAGGAATTACGATGCCAATTTCAGTGATTAACCAAATTCGTCGCGATTTATTAGAAAAGCTTGAACAAAATCGCATGAAACATTATGAGCATCGTCAACCTTCTGAAGTTGTACCAACTATTTCAACTCAAACAACAACAGCTATCACCTCACAGCTGACAGTGAGTGTTCGTCAAATTAAGCAATTACAAGTCGCTTTAAATCAAGGGATTCAAACGATTTACTATAAAGATCTTAAAACATTAAAAAAAGCAGTTGAACTAGGAGAGCAGTATGGGGCAACCATCATCCCACAACTACCACGTATTATAAATGATGAAGAAATTGAACAGGCAACAACTATTATTGAAGAGTTATCTCTTCAAACGATTATGCTTGGTGAATATGGAATGTATCAGGCGCTTAAAGATAAAGGCTATACCTTCTTAACAGACTTTGCTTTTAATACAAACAATGTTCAAAGTATTGAAGCATTAAAGCAACTAGGGATTTCACAAGTTACATTATCATATGAGATTAATCAAAAACAAATGCGTGGATTATTAAAGCAAGCACCGTTACCAAGTGAAGCGATTGTTTATACACGCATTCCAATGATGATTACTAAACACTGTCCTGTTAAATTGTTAAATCAACAAGAGTTTTGTCGATTATGTTTAAGTACACCATTTGGACTACGTGATCGTAAAAATAAAATTTTACCGCTTCTTCGTACTGGAAACTGTTTAACGGAAATTTTTAACTCGCAACATCTCATTCTAATAGAGTTTATTAATGAATTGAAAAAGATGGGCGTTCAAAGCTTCCGCTTAGAATTCACCAATGAATCAGAGGCGACGATGATTCAAGCTATAATGGCTTATCAAGCTGCCATTAAATCAGGAAAAGTTGATTTAGATTGGCTAGCTCAATATAAAGATAATGATGATTATACAAAAGGACATTATCATCGAGGCGTTTGTATATAAGATAAGAAAAACCCCCATAATAATGAAGCTATAAACTTCTAAAAGGGGGTTTTTTATGTTAAAAGTGTTAATTTCAATTTTACTTGCTGCTGTCTTTTACTTCGTTTTATTAGTTTGTTATAAAATCATGGGAAAACGTGAAGTCAATCAACTAAGTACAGTAGATGTTGTTATTAATATCCTAATTGCTAATATTGCAGCAGGGGGTATTGTTGAAGAAGAATACTGGCTAGATGCCTTAGGTGGAGTGCTAGTTATTGTTGCTCTTCAAATTGTGATGGCTAAACTTCAACTTAACAAACCAAAACTACGTAATATGGTTGAGGGGGACCCATCGTTGATTATTAAAAATGGATCGATTGACTATGAGGAGCTTAAAAAACTTCGTATTGATTTAGATGATTTTATGATGTTGCTTCGAGGAGATGGTATCGTCGCCCCCGAAGATGTTCAATACGGCATTATTGAAAAGAATGGGAAGTTAACGATTTTTGAAAAAAAAATACCTACTAAGGTATTTCCACTGCCACTTGTCGTATCAGGTGAAATAAAAACAAAAGCTTTACAAGGTCTTGGGAAAGATGATCAGTGGCTAATGAAACAATTAGAAAGTCATCAATTTTATCGATTAGAACAAATTGATTATCTATTTTGTGAAGAACATAAACTTGCCATTTACACTAATCAAGGAATTGAAAAGTTAACTATAAAATAAGTGTCGTGAAATCACGACACTTATTCTTTATCATTAAAGTCATTAAATAATGAAACTCGATCCCCATTAGATAATGAATTTAACATATTTTGTTTTGCCATTGGATACTCAGCATATAATTTCTTCAGTAATTGCTTCACATCTTCTCGACTTGTGTGCTTATCCATAGGACATGTACTTGGCACAATCGGAACATGGCGATTGGCTGCTGCAATAATATCGTCTTCATAACAATAAACTAATGGACGAATGAATGTTACATCTGTACGATCTAAATACATTTTCGGTTTAAAAGTCGATAGAAATCCATTGTACATCGTATTCATAACTAATGTTTCAACCGCATCGTCTGCATGATGAGCCATTGAAATTTTATTACATCCAAGCTCAGTTCCTTTTTTAATTAAAATCGCTTTTTTAAATTTTGAACATAATGAACATGGGATTTTACCATCTGGAGTTCCGTTTAATTTTAAAATCTCATACACCTCAGTATCAACTAAATGATACTCGATTCCGTGTTTTTTACAAAACTCAACGACAGGGTTAAAATCCATGCCTGGAAATCCTAACTTTAATGTAATTCCTACTAATTCAAATTTAACAGGAGCAAATTTCTGATATAAATGTAGCGCATATAATAGAATCATACTATCTTTTCCACCACTTACCCCAACAGCAATTTTATCTCCTTCTTCTATTAAAGAAAAAGCTTGATCAGCTTTACGGATACAACCTAAGATTTTTTTCATACACTCACCGGCCTTTCGGTAGACATTATAACGAATAAATTCAAAAAATACAATCATCCGACAAATTTATTCATTTGGTAAAATAAACAAAGTAATCAAGTGTGTCGTAACGTAATTTTAAAAGAGATTGTTTCTTTTTAAAAAATTTATATTGATCATAATCAATCTAAGCATGAATAACAACTTTTTATCTATCAACTTTATGATAATCGGTGTTTTTGATAAAACCTAAATTTATTTAACGAAATCTCTTAATTATTGATAAATTTAATTAGAAAAAGGAACTTCAGCACTAAACAATATAAATTAAATAAAATTTTAATTTTTTTGTATTTGTTTGTCGAAACTGCACATATTAAGATTGTCAGGAGGTGACAAACATGTCAAATCAATCAAACAACAATAAATTATTAGTACCAGGTGCACAAAATGCAGTTGATAGTATGAAAGCTGAAATCGCAAACGAATTTGGTGTACAATTAGGTGCAGATACAACAGCTCGCCAAAATGGTTCAGTTGGTGGAGAAATCACAAAACGATTAGTAAAAATGGCTCAAGAACAATTAGGTCAAACTAAATAGTTACTAATTAAATATGTGTATTAAAAGGAGAGAATGAGTTCTCTCCTTTTTTATTTTCTTTGTTAAAAAAGTTCTTAAAAAAAGTGAATGTGTTGTATTAATTTGTCGAAACTGCACATATTAAGATTGTCAGGAGGTGACAAACATGTCAAATCAATCAAACAACAATAAATTATTAGTACCAGGTGCACAAAACGCAATTGATAGTATGAAAGCTGAAATTGCAAATGAATTTGGTGTGCAATTAGGTGCAGATACAACAGCTCGCCAAAATGGTTCAGTTGGTGGAGAAATTACAAAACGATTAGTAAAAATGGCTCAAGAACAATTAAATCAAACAAAATAATAAACTAAACTATTAACTACTCAACACGACTACAAACTACATTATTCAAACAAAAAAACGATCAAAATGATCGTTTTTTTTTTGAGTTAAACTAACTGACACGAGGTGCAATTTTAGATATAATTAAGAAAAAGACAAAAGGAGGAAATATGATGAATATTTTGATTTATCCTAAATGCTCAACATGTAAAAAAGCAATAAACTGGTTAGAGACTCACGGAGTCAAAGCGAACGTTAGACATATTGTGGAACAACCATTATCGAAAGAAGAAATTAAACAACTACACCTACAATCAGGTGAACCTATTAAAAAGTTTTTTAATACGAGTGGAATGAAATATCGTGAGTTAAATCTAAAAGATAAAATTCCAACAATGAGTGAAGAAGAATGCTATGAGTTACTAGCAAGTGATGGAATGTTAGTCAAACGTCCACTAGCTTACAATGATGAACAAGTAACTCTTGGTTTTAAAGAGGCGGTTTACGAAACATCATGGAAAAAATAATTCAAGAGTTAGTGACTGTCGACTACACACAGTTAAAAGAAATATGGAAGCAAGAACATTTAGTCATTACATTAGCTTATACACCTACGTGTGGAACTTGTCATGTTGCTAAAAAGATGCTAGAAGTCATTAAAGCAGCAATGCCTACGTTAGTTATCACTCAAATTAATTTAAATTATCATGCTGATTTAGCAAATGATTTTGAAATTATGTCAGTTCCTTGCATTCTCATTCATTCTAAAGGGAGTTGTGAAGAAAAGATCTATGCTTTTGAATCGGTACCATATTTATATAAAAAAATAACTTCTTACCTTTAACCAATGATTAAAATTCATATTTATGGTAAAATAATACATTAATAGGGATAAAGCAGCGTAGGGAAAGAAGGGATGAGAGGTGAACTATCCGGAAGTTGGACAAACTGTTGAAATTCATAGCTACAAACATAATTCAAAAATTCATCGCATTTGGCACGAAACAACAATTTTAGACGTTTCAGATGATGTGATCATCGGTGCTAATAACAAAACCTTAGTGATTGAATCGGATGGAAGAACGTGGTATACGCGGGAACCAGCTGTTTGTTATTTCTTTACGAAGTACTGGTTTAACGTATTATGTATGCTTAGAAAAGACGGCGTATATTTTTATTGTAATTTGAGCTCTCCATTTGTCTATGATCAAGAGGCTATTAAATATATTGATTATGATTTAGATGTTAAAGTTTTTCCAAATTCAAGTTATAAAGTCTTGGATGAAGATGAATATAAAAGACATACTGTAGAAATGGAGTATTCTGAAGAAGTACAAGAAATTATTCATCAGCAATTAGACATTCTCATTCAGATGATTAATACAAGACGAGGACCATTTGCTCCTGGTTTTGCACAGCATTGGTACTACGTTTACAAAAATAGAATATTAAAAAGGTGAGTGAAAACATGCGTGATCCAAGATTACAAAAACTAGCTAAAATGTTATTAGAATATTCAAATCAAGTAGAAGCGGGACAACATGTCCTAATCAAAGGGAATTATTCAGCTAAGCCATTAATGAAAGAGTTAATTAAACACACTTATACTATTGGAGCATATCCTCATATTGAGATTTTAGACGATGAACTTGGTCGTGAGTTATCATTAAAAAATACAGAAGAGCGTATGCAAAAGGTAACAGAATGGAATTTAGCCAAATACAAAGAGATTGATGCGTTTATTTCTGTTTATGCTGATGAAAATGACGCAGAGTACAGTGATGTTCCAACAGATATTAGAGTCATGCAAGCGAGAGTTGGAAGACCTGTATCTAATTTAATTGTAAATACAAAGCAATGGGTATTATTAAACTATCCAACTAAAGCACTTGCGCAAAAAGCCAAAATGAGCTTAGAGCAATTTGAAGACTTTTTGTTAGATGTATGCTTAGTTGATTACTCAAAAATGAATGAAGCCATGAAAAATTTAAAATCATTAATGGAAAGAACCGATAAGGTTAGAATTACAGCTCCAGGAACAGATTTAACTTTCTCAATTAAAGGATTACAAGCTGTTCCTTGTGCAGGAGATTGTAATATTCCAGACGGAGAAGTTTTCACAGCACCTGTAAGAGAAAGTGTTAATGGAGTCATTCAGTATAATACGCCAAGCCCATATCAAGGAACAGTCTTTAATAATGTTCGATTAGAATTTAAAGATGGAAAAATTATAAATGCAAGTGCAGACAATGATCAGGATAAATTAAATGAAATTTTTAATACGGATGAAGGAGCGCGTTACGTTGGAGAGTTTGCGATCGGAGTCAATCCATTAATTAAACATCCAATGGGTGATATTTTATTTGATGAGAAAATAGATGGAAGTTTACACTTCACACCAGGACAAGCTTATGAGGGTGAAGCAGACAATGGAAATCGATCTGCTATTCATT